>JAAUOM010000039.1 GCA_012034865.1 Acaryochloris sp. CRU_2_0
TCATCTTACCAAGTGACCTGGTTTTGCAATTGCTGAAGCAGTTTAGGGCCAACCCCTGGGACTTGATCTAAATCGGCTAAGGATCTAAAGGAACGTTGCTGTCGGGCTTCGATGATCCGCTGGGCGAGTTGAGGGCCAATGCCGGGGAGGCTTTCTAGTTGTTGCTGACTGGCGGTGTTGAGGTTGATGGGTTGGGAGGGGACAGAGGAGAGGGGGGGAGAAAAGGGTGGTGAGGCAGAGGGGAAAGGGGTAGTTGGGGTTAATTTAAGGGAAGGACACTGTTGCTGGTGTTGTTGAGCTTTTCGGCGGAGAAAGGAGGGGAGTCCTAAACGGCTGTTGGCGTATAACCGTTCAAATTCTCGTTGGTAGTGGGCAGCAATTTGGGGGTGTTGCAGGACGAGGAGGGTTTCGTCGTTCAATTGGTTGGCTGCTGTGGACCAGTTATGAGAGCCCATAATCACGGTGCGCTGATCGATGACACCATATTTGTGGTGGAGCAGATCGCCGGGGGGGAGTTGAGGGATGCCAGCGGTTTTTAGGGGTGGCGACCACGCCTGATTGTTGGCTTCTGGACGGCAGGTGAAGGTTTTACCTTGAGAGGAACTGAGGACAATGCCCAGCATGTCTAGAATTTCACTATAGCTTTGATAGGCAAAGTGAGGATCGACGAGTACTCGCAGGTTGACCCCTTGTTGATGCTGGGTGTTGAGTTGATTGACGATCTGCTGCTCGGAAAACACAAATAGAGCCAGATTAATCTCTTGTTTGGCCTGAGCTAGGATTTGAGCAATCAGGCCGTTGGTACTGTCTTGCCAGGGAATAGAGGTAGAAGCGGGGGAGAATTTAACCCAGACAGTTACATCTGCGATTTTGAATTTTTGGGCAAGCCGTCCCGGTTTATTCACCCCGAATTGGCTGTCTGGCTGACCACCGGGGCCATCCCCCCAGAGAAAGTTGAATTCTTGGGTGAATAAGGTTGCCAGTTTCTGACTGTTAATGACGACGAGGGAGTTGGCATTGCCGCGACTGTCGGGGGTGTCTAGATCGCCTTGAAGGTCGGATAGGGTAAAGTTAGCGGAGGTGACCAGGATGGTGCGGCCATCAATGATCACAAATTTATGGTGCATCAAGCCACTGCCAACGGAGCTATCGGCACTGTCGTCTAGCCACGGGATGCCCGCGTTTCTGATGATTTGGAGGGCATCGAATTGATTGATTTCGTTGGCGCTGAGTTGACCGTTGCCATCACGATCCATGAGTCGGAAGTTTTCTTGGTAGCGATCGCGCTGATGCTCATCCATCTGGGCAAATTCCTGAGCTGTCAAACTACTCCAAGGGCGGCTGTAGGTGTTTTCTAGGACAAGTCGCACCTGCACCCCAGCTTGTTTGCGATCGCGCAATGCCTGGGCAATCCGCGGAGAACGCAGCTCTTGAACAGCCACATCAACCCTTGAGCGAGCAGCTTGGATTTGGCGAACAATAATAGACTCTAAATCATCGCCGGGGCGGGTTTGCTGCCGATAAGGTTCGGTAAAGGTAGCGGCCAGATTCTGGTTCATATAGACCTGAATCTGGCGATGTTGAGGGAGGGGTTCTAGGGCGTGAACGGAAAGGTGCGCTCGCTGGCAACGATTAATGCCAATCCCCACAGCAGCTAACAGCACTGTCGAGGCCAATCCCAGTTGCCACCATCGCTGCATAGATGTAGATCTAGAAACGACTGAAGGTTCCAGTTTCTGATTCCTCTAAAACTTGGCGCAGAGAATCCACCACCACTGGTGCTTCTAAGTCTGGATCTCTAAAAATCCGACGAGGAGTAATAGACAGGCCATATAAATCTCGGTTTTTGCCCTGATTAAAACCCAGTTTTGACCCATCAATGCTGACACCCCCGAACAGGCCACTACTGCGGGCATAGGTCAAAATTGGAGATTTGCTATAATCTTCCGTTGGGTCAATGGCGGTGGAGCCTACCGGACCTGCCGTTCCTGTGACACTACCGCCAATCTCAAAAGAGCTAGACATCACTTCATTGACGGTATCGCGGTTGGGAAATACCAACACGATATCACTGGATTTTGCCCCAATCTGTAAGCCAAAACTGCCCCCGGTGATATTAATAAAGGCCGGATTACTCCAAGTGCCATCTTCTTGCCGTAGCATCATCACCCCTGTCCCCCGGCGACCCCCAAAGAAAAAGCCCGCTTGAATGACCCCAGGGAAAATGGCGATGCCTTGGCTTTGCTCCAACAAATCTGAGGGAATTTGGGTTTTGGGATCACTGAGAATCTCTTCTAAAACATTCTGAGCCGAATGAATAATTTTTTCGGCGTTTGCTTGCTTTTGCACATCCGTTGCCGCCATTGTCGGCATACTGGTGGTGACCACAAGCACTGCTGTCACTGGCAACACAGTCATAGACTTGAAGTTCATTACTATCCCTCCCCAAACAGGATGATCACAAGGGCTTAAGACTACGAGTTTGCTGGAAAGTTTCAACCCCACCTAGTGGCACAAGACTAGCCTGGGGCTGAGATGCAAATGAGATCTCATCCTCGAATTTCTAGCTTTTGAATAGCATCCAAATCTAAAAATGGCAAGATAATTGAGATGAAACTTGTTATTGACTCAGGTTGCCACGCCTTAGTCTTCCCTGCTAGCGGACGCCTACCCTCCTCTCAACCCTATGCTCATTCTCTGCAAAAAACAGTATTTCAGTCGATGGCTGAGATTCACTCTTTTACTGGTGATGGTTGGTTTAGGGTGGGGACTCCTCCATCAGCCTCCAGTAAGTCGCTCCGTTCCCAACAACGACCCTCAACCCCAAAATGCCTGGATGGCTCCTAGAAATACTCCTTCTTTATTCACATCTCCCTCTCCCTCTCCCTCTCCCTACTACCGTCCCGTTGGCGAGTGGGTGGGACGGCTGATTCTGCCACCTCCATCCCCAGACCTAACGGATTGGGTATGGTTTGAGATTCACCATAGCCCGATCCCCAGTTTGGTTGGCCAACGACTGCGTTTACAGTGGCAAGATCAGCCTCAAGTGCAAGCCTATGTGCAAGCAGTGCAGCGAGATATCAGCTTATCCAATGAAGCCCATCAGAGTCTCAAACGCGGGAATATCCATCCGGTTCGCTTAGATGGACGCCAGCAGGTTGGTCCCTTGCAATCCCTGGCTGGGGCTAGACCCACTGATGACGTTTGGGTGTCCTTAAAACAGGTACGGGTCGTAACAGGTCTCAAACCTCGGCTGGAAATTATCGAAGATCCCGTGCAGGTGGCAGGTTCCCAGTATGGGCTTGTCAAAATTCTCGGTTCGTCGGTCAGCCGTCAATTCATTCCAGACCATTGTCCGGGTTCATCCCCCTGCCCCAGTGAATTGATGCGGGTTCGCCATTATAATCCTGCGTCTCAAGGCTTTGATGGCCCCGAAGAGATTGTTCGTATCCCTCAAGATTTACCCAATTCAGCCGGGGGGTTTCAGTCTACCCCTCGGCAATTGGCCAGCTCACCTGCCGGTAGCGCTGGGTGGTATCTCTATGGGGAAGCAAATGCCCAAGGGCTGTTTGAGGTGAGTGCGATCGCACCTCGTGCCCTCTTCCAACTCCACCCCGATCAGCATTTGTTCGGTAAAAAGGCTGGACTCCACGCCTTTAAGCGCCAAATGTGGCAGCAAAGCCCCCGGCAAAAAGGTCAATATCAACGAGTGTGGGTTGCTCCCAACCAGGAGAAACTCTCAGCAGCCTCAGAGCAGTGGCAAAGGCAGGATCAGGCGTTAGTCGTTCATTTATTCGGCGGCATTGGTGGCAACAAAGCCGAACCTAAAGCGGTCGTGGGCACTGTCACAGGACATTTTGCCTATGGTATAGCCACCGTAATCACCGACCCCTTTACGCAAGAACCCCAATTTGACCTGGAATATCAGCAGGTCTATTCCCATAACCCTGAAGGAATTATTGCTGGCCCCATCCATTGGGCAGAGTATATGGGGAACTTGCATCGGGGTTGGCTAGGCAGTCGGCCTGTCTTAGATGTGGTGATCCAATATGATGCCCTGACCCAACCCTATCAATTCGGAGCTATTGATCTCAATCCCCTGGCAGAATTGAAGAGTCAACTACAACTGATGGCCGCTCGCTACCGCAGTGGAGATGGCACCGGGTCTGCCCTCGTCACACCAGCCAAGTCTTGCGTTCAAGATGCCAGCCAAGCGGTCTATCAAACCATCAAACGGTTACAGCAGAAAATCCAGACCACGCCTGCTATTCAAACCTGGTTAGCCACCCATCCTAATCATCCCCAAAGTCAGCGGTTTCAGCAACTCATCGCCTTGGGCAATGCCTTAGAACGGGAACTGGTACCACTGGGGATTGTCCGCAGTGATTGGCAACAAAATGCCCAAGTGGTTGCTGGCATTCGTGGGGATAAGGGGTTCACCCACACCGATACAGTGTGGACTCAGCTCCTAAGCTGGCGAACCCTGATCCCCAGAGTTGCCCATAATCAGGTGATCACGATTTTTTACAACAGGGCGCACCCCTATGGTTTCTACGCACAAACCAAGTGGGTGGCTGGGATCCTGATATTGCCCCCCTAGCACCTACAGAATTATTCGGCCAATGGCCTTTGGTATCCTTCTCATTTTCTCGCCTGATTGCGGGCACCACAACGTTGCCCACTCAATCAGGATGGGTTTGGTCTGGGGTAATTTTGATCCTTTACGGCCTGATCGCATGGCCTTGGGGCTATCAGCAAGGCTTCTTGTCTATGCCAAAATCCATCCCTGGCATTAGCCCTTCTACGCAATTGCGTCTGGTACTCAAGAGCTTGTTCATGCCTGCATTAATTGAAGAGTTCCTCTTTCGGTGCTTACTCCTTCCTCATCCCCAAGAAGGGGTATGGTGGCTCACCCAAGCAGCCTGGTCGGGGTTCAGTTTGCTCATCTTTGTCCTATACCATCCCCTCAATGCGCGAACGTTTTATAAAGCAGGGAACCCTACCTTTTTTAACCCTACCTTTTTAGCCTTGGCAGCCCTGCTGGGAGTTGCCTGTACCGTGACCTATCGTTTTACAGGTTCAATCTGGCCAGGAACTATCATCCACTGGATCGTTGTGGTGATCTGGTTGTTGTGCTTAGGAGGGCTACAACGCTTACACCCCCCAACCATTAGTCATAGCACCAAGTATCAAAAGACCGACTAGATCCCCCAGTTTGAGTCGGTCGTTGTGAGGGTCGCACGGGTCGGTGAAAAATGGATTGTTTAGGGGTTGTCAATGCCTTCGATAACTCTGCTTGAGATGCTTGAGGTGCTTGCGCTGCTTCAGCCTCTGTTTGCAGTGCCTGTAGTTGCCTTTGTAGACGATCATTCTCTTGGGCTAAGCGCACCGCATCTTTTTGCGTTTTCTCCAGTTTCGTTTTCAAAGAATCTGTTTGCTTCACCATACTCTCCAAGTGTTGCAGAGCCGTCTTCTGCTCTTCTAGCAGGGATTCTAATTGGGTCACTTTTTTTTGCAGGGATGTTTCTACCGTCTGGGCGGTTTGAAGATCTTTAGTCAACTCACTCACTTTCGTCTCTAAATCAGCTTTTGTGAGTTGGCTGCTTTTTGAACTGGGATGGGCGCTTTTCGGTAAGGCACTATTTGCCTGAGAGCGGGAATTTGCAGGGTTGGTCTTTGTTTTAGCTGTAGATCCTGCTTTTGTCGTTGTTGTCTGGGCTTTAGATGTGGCTGGAGTTGCTGTGGATTTCTCCTTTGCAGCGGTGGTTGCAGTGTTTTTAGCCGTAGAGGATTGGGTTGCAGATGCCCGTTTCTGCTTGGCAGGGGCATCTTGAGACGGCGTGGATTGAATCTTACTGTCGTCTTTTTGATTGGTGGGTGATGCTTTGCTGGCTTCTTCCCGTAGTAAATCTGACAAACTTTTCTTAGTGGTCATTAACTTTCCCAGTCTCGTTTAATTTCATCAACAACACGGCAATAATCTGCTTTTGCCTCTTTACTATATTTCCCTTTCCATTGCGTGATAGGCTGACCTTCGAGAGCTGACCGCTCGTGAGCTTTATAACTACGCACGAAGGCATGAAATGCTGGAATCCCTAACTCCATCAACGTATTTTGAGCATCTAATGCCTCTCTAAGACTGCGGGGGTCAACTCGCGTCAGCAAGACACGATGGGCAATGCCAGAAGGTTTCACTAGGGTGCGTACAGTTTCAATGAGAACAGCAATTTCCATTGGCGCTGGCGGTGTAGGCAGTACTAAGTAATCTACGACAGGAATCACCGCTTGCAAGATCTCTGATTCCAATCCTGGTGGTGTATCTACCACAATTAAATTTTGCTGATTGGCGGTAC
This sequence comes from Acaryochloris sp. CRU_2_0, assembly GCA_012034865.1. Lineage (GTDB taxonomy): Bacteria > Cyanobacteriota > Cyanobacteriia > Thermosynechococcales > Thermosynechococcaceae > Acaryochloris. Next base: position 6,354 of record JAAUOM010000039.1, read on the forward strand.
GTAAATCTTTGATTTTCTGGACATTCGTACCGGATTGCACCTGAAATTTCAGGGAATTTGTTTTGCGCTGGGTCCACCAAGTTGCCGATCCTTGCGGATCAGTATCAATGAGTAACACCTGACTGCTTTCTGCATAGACGGCAGCTAGATTGACAGCAGTTGTGGTTTTTCCCACGCCGCCTTTGCCGTTAAGAACCGCAACTATCTTCGTTTTGGGAGGTTGAGAGGGCAACTTGGGTACCGCTGAGAATTGCCAACTGAAAAAAGGAGATGGGTTTGCACAGGGCAACATCCTCCTGGGAAGACTATACCGCTTTATTGCCTCCAAATGGCCATCGGCGACCCGTTATTTATTGTTGTGATTTTCTCTCGTTATTACTGCTGTATAGAAGCAAGCTGAATAGATGTTAATCTATTACAATGGAATTAAGCAACGATTATAGTCTATATACATATCTTCCGGTGCGATCGCCATGCAACCGACCCTCCATCAACTCAAAGTCTTTGAAACCGCTGCCCGCCATCGCAGCTTTACGCGTGCCGCTGAAGAATTGTACCTGACTCAGCCCACGGTCTCTATTCAAATTAAGCAGCTTTCTAAAGCCGTCGGCTTCCCTTTATTTGAAAAATTAGGCAAACAATTGTATCTGACGGAGGTAGGCAATCACCTATTTTCAACCTGTCAGGCCATTTTTGGAGAACTTGACCAATTTGAAATGATGGTCACTGACTTGCAAGGGATGACCCAAGGCAAGTTACATTTAGGCACCGTAACCACTTGCAAATACTTTGTGCCCCGCCTCCTGGGTGCCTTTTGTGAGCAATATCCCGGCATCGATATTTCCCTCAAGATTACTAACCATTCGCAACTAGAAAAACGGATGTTAGAGAATCTAGATGATTTATACATTCTCAGCCATATCCCCCCTGGTCTTGATCTAGAAGTTCGCCCCGTCCTCAAAAATCCGTTAGTGGTCATTGCCCCTGCCAACCATCCTTTAGTGGGGGAAAAAAATCTACCTATTTCAGCCTTGAATCATGAGCGCTTTATTATGCGCGAACCTGGATCGGGGACTCGTAATGCTGTACAAGGTTTATTCCATCAATATCAAGTTAACGTTCAGATCAAACTAGACCTAGGTAGTAATGAAGCGATTAAACAAGCGATCGCAGGCGGATTAGGCATTTCTGTGCTGTCTCGTCATTCCCTCAATGGCAGAGAATACACCGATTTAGCCATTCTAGATGTTGAGCACTTCCCCATTGAACAACAGTGGTTCGTTGCTCATTTGGCAGGTAAACATCTTTCTGTCGTAGCAGAAACCTTCCTAGACTACTTGTTAATGATGACGGATCAAGCGGATATGCCTTGGAAAAGTTTCCAATGATGCCTATGCTCTGCCCTAATTTTGGGTAGGCCATGCAACCCAGCACCGGACTTCGGCCTGTTGGCCTTTTTAGCCACGCTTATGAAACCAACAGCGATAGACGGGCAAACCTTGTTCCAAGGTCAGTCGCTCTCGCTCGGTGGCGACGGGTAGAGGATTCTGCGTGAGCCAGCCATCCGTCGGCTCCATTTGCTCAAAGGCAGGATGTTCGGCGATGCGATCGCGTATTTCCACGGCCACCGCCAAAATATCTGACTGGATAAACACAAACCCCCCCGATCGGACACAAATGGCTAAATCCTGGACTAATTGGGGCTGCACTACCCGCCGTTTTTGATGTCTTCGCTTAAACCAGGGATCGGGAAATTGAATCATTACCCCTTGCACGGTACTTGGGCTTACCAGGGAAGATAAGGCGGTATTGATATTCGCAAACAGATAGTGGAGATTACCCAGATGCAACGGGTCACGCTCCTGATTGGCCGCTTCCACGAGGACTTGTCGAATTTCTATGCCTAAAAAGTTGTGGTGGGGCTGGAACTGAGCCATCTCCAATAAAAACTGGCCTCTGGCACAACCAATATCTAAAAAGAGGGGTTGATTAGGGTTGATGTAGATAGCTGACCAGTTAAGGGCTGCGATCGCCCCCTGAAATTTTTGACTCAGGGGATTAACATGCTGACGGACTCTAACAGCCATAATGACTAGAATTCACGATTTGCAAACAATAATCAACTCCAGCAACATCCCTTGAGTTTCCACAAAAACGGGCCAGGAGGGATTCGAACCCCCGACACCGTGGTCCGAAGCCACGTGCTCTAGTCCACTGAGCTACAAGCCCTAGAAGCGTATTTCATGGTAACAGAGATCGCCGACAAAATCGAGTCGGTTACGGTGTTGGGACTCTTAGGTTTGAGAGAGATTTAGGTACGATAACCTTGGGGAAGCTCTCAAAGTTACGCCGTAACCAGTCCATGCCCACTTCATTGGCAACTGATTTAGGATTGCTATAGATTCTTGAAACAACAAAAATGAATTTCATTAAAAGGTTCTTGCATTTAATGATTTTGTGAATCGTCAAAAACCCAGCGAGAAGCATCTGGTATTGATTGGGGGTGGGCATAGCCATGCGATCGCCCTGCGTCAATTTGCCTTGCATCCTCTAGCAGGCGTACGGATCATCCTGATCAGTGAACAGATCAACACGCCCTATTCAGGGATGTTACCCGGTCACATCGCTGGTCACTATACCGCCGCAGACTGCCATATTGATTTGCAGTTATTGACGCAAGCGGTCCCCGCCCAATTCTATGTTGATCGGGCCATTGCCCTCGATCTAGAGGAACAGCGGGTGATCTGTGCCAACCATCCCCCCGTGCCGTTTGATGGGGTGTCGATTGATATTGGTAGTACCCCACAATTGCCCCAGGGAACCGGAATTCTCGACTATGGCGTTCCAGTTAAACCTTGGCAGCAGTTTTTGCAAGAGTGGCAGCAGGTAATCGATCAGGTGACGCAACACCCCGATCAACCTTTGAGTCTGGGGATTGTTGGCGGTGGAGCAGGTGGGGTAGAACTGGCTCTCACCATTCAGCATCGGCTTCACCAGATTTTACAAGGGGCGCACCAACCCCTCAATCATCTGACGATGCATTTGTTCCATCGGGGTACCCAGGTGATGACGGGGCATAATGCCACGATCCGCGATCGCTTCCATCAAATTCTCATGGCCAGAGGCATTCATTTACACTTGCAAGAAACGGTCGTGCAGATCGATGGTGATCAGATGGTGTGTGAGTCGGGGCTGCGGGTGGGGTGCGATCGCAGCTTCTGGGTAACGGGGGCAGCGGCACCGTCTTGGCTCAAAGAATCGGGGTTATCTACCGATGAGCAGGGATTTATTCAAGTGGGTTCTACTCTCCAGTCCCTGTCCCATCCCCAGGTCTTGGCAGCGGGGGATATTGCAGCGATGGTGGTGTCCCCTCGTCCCAAAGCGGGCGTGTTTGCGGTGCGTCAAGGCAAGCCTTTGGCGGCCAATCTGCGACGGTTGTTGCAGGGAAAATCCCTGCAAGCCTACCAGCCTCAATCTCGGTTTTTGAGTTTGATCAGTACGGGCGATCGCAAGGCACTTCTATCCTGGGGGTCGTTGGCATTCGACCATGAATCAGCAGGGCTATGGCGCTGGAAAGATGCCATTGATCGCCAATTTATGGCTCAGTTTCGAAGATTGCCCGCAAGGTTGCCTAGGCATCTCGCTATGGGAAAGTAAAAAGGTAAAAGGCAAAAAGTCCACTACTTGCTCACTGATGAACTTTAGCTAGAATTGAAACACAGGGATCAAGTGCGCAGAGGTCGTCACCAACGAATGACTAACCAACGAGTAGCTAATCACAGTACCGCCTACTTACTGTGGTTTTTCGCCATCTTTGGCCTGTCTGGGATACACCGTTTTTACTTGGGCAAGCCCGTAAGTGGTGTCCTGTATTTTCTAACCTTCGGTTTTTTTGGCATCGGCCAGTTTCTCGACCTGGTGTTGATCCCAGGAATGGTGGATGACAAAAACCTCAAATATAAGCTCTTGTACAGTTCTAGCGATACATCCTTACAGCCTGCGATTGTTCGGGATGTGGGTTCCCCCTATACCCAACCCTCCCTGGAGGTGCAAATTCTCAAGGTCTGCCGAGATCGCAACGGAGCCACCCTTAGCGATTGTGTGATTGCCACGGAGATCGCCATCAAAGAAGTCAAGGCCAAAATCAAAGAACTGTGTTTACAAGAACTGTTAGTTGTAGACAATCGAGAGCTGGATGGTGCGGTGATATACAGAGCAGTGTAGAGCAGAGCGCTGTAGAATAATACCGCCCTGCACAAAGACGCCATGAATCCTGCGATTGCCCAGCTTGCCGATCTCCCGAACCACACCTTATCTGCAATCAAACTCATTGCCACAGACATGGATGGCACCCTGACTGTAGCAGGAAAATTCCCCCCAGCCCTGGGTCAAACCCTCCTCGATCTGCAAACCGCAAACTTGGCTGTGATAATTGTTACTGGGCGATCTGCGGGCTGGGTGAGTGGTTTGGCTCATTATTTACCCATTGCAGGTGCGATCGCCGAAAATGGGGGTCTCTTCTACAGTACCCAGCCCGATTTACCTGGCAAGATCCTGTCCAACATCCCTAGCATCAAAGCACATCGCGCCCAGTTAGCCAACACCTTCCATCAGCTCCAGTTCCATTTCCCACATCTGTGTACTACGGCTGATAACACCTTTCGGATTACGGATTGGACCTTTGCTAACCCCAACTTTGCGCCCATGGAGTTAGACAAAATGGCTCACCTTTGCCAGGAGATGGGATTCGATTTTACCTACAGCACCGTGCAATGCCACATCAAACCCCAGGGTCAAAATAAGCAGACGGGCTTATTGACGGTTCTACAACACCATTTGCCCCAGTACTATGAACTAACCCAAGTCCTCACGGTTGGCGATAGCCCCAATGATCAAGAGCTGTTTGATTCCCAAGTGTTTCCCCACTCCATTGGAGTTGCTAACCTAGCGGCTTACCTCAGCTCGATTCAACATTACCCAAAAGCGATGACTACTGCTGCCGAAGGATTAGGATTTTTAGAAATTACCAGAAAAATACTGGCTTAAGGTCAGTTATTGGAGAACAAATGGCGCAATCTGAACAGAAGCGCAAAAACAAAACACAACCTTAGAAAACCTTGCCATTCAGCGCATCATGCAAACCAACAGCACCCACGAGAAATAGCAACCCTGGATCCCTATTATCCTTTGGATATCAGACCCCTCCAGTTAACAAGGCCAACCCCAACTGCAAGCCTGAGTGCCTCCAGGAAAAGAAGTTCGGTTATCTGGACATTGACCCAGCTATTTTAGTTCGGACTTAGGGCTACAATGGGTTAGCTCAGATTTAGCACTCTCATAAATAGAGTGCTAATTTAAGGAAAAACACGAAACGTTGTGTGTAATTCACTTTAAGAACGCGCAAACGAGAGGACGCTTGTAATGGCCAAACATGTAGTATTTGATGAAGAATCCCGTCGCGCCCTAGAACGCGGAGTGAATTCTCTGGCAGATGCCGTACGAATCACCCTAGGTCCGAAGGGTCGCAATGTGGTTCTAGAAAAGAAATTTGGGGCACCCCAGATTGTCAATGATGGGGTCACTATTGCCAAGGAAGTGGAACTAGAAGATCCCCTAGAAAATGCAGGGGCACAGCTCATGCGCGAGGTTGCTTCCAAAACCAACGACGTTGCTGGAGATGGCACCACGACGGCTACGGTTTTAGCTCAGGCTTTAATTCGAGAAGGCTTAAAGAACGTTGCTGCGGGTGCTAACCCCGTTGCCTCCGTAGGGGCATTGATAAGACCATTGAAGCCTTGGTTAAAGAGATTGCCGCCAAGTCTCAGCCCATTGCTGGCGATGCGATCGCCCAAGTGGCTACCATCTCCGCTGGGAATGACATTGAAGTAGGCCAAATGATTGCCGAAGCCATGGACAAAGTGGGTAAAGATGGTGTCATTACCGTGGAAGAATCCAAATCCCTGGCAACGGAAATGGAAGTTGTGGAAGGGATGCAAATCGACCGAGGTTATATCTCACCTTACTTTGTCACCGATGCAGAGCGGATGGTGGCTGAGCTAGAAAATGCGCGTCTATTGATTGTCAACAAAAAAATCAGCTCTCTGCAAGAACTAGTCGGTATTCTAGAGCAGGTGGCTCGTGCAGGTCAGCCCCTGTTGATTATTGGGGAAGATGTGGAAGGGGAAGCCTTAGCAACTTTGGTTGTCAATAAACTGCGCGGTGTATTAAACGTAGTGGCCATTAAAGCCCCCGGTTTTGGGGAGCGCCGCCAAGCCATGCTCCAAGATATTGCCGTCCTTACAGGTGGACAAGTCATCTCTGAAGATATAGGACTCACTCTGGATAAGGTCGATTTAGGCATGTTAGGGACGGTTCGTAAAGTCACTATCAGTAAAGACAACACCACTATCGTGTCTGAAAGCGGCAATAAAGCTGATGTGGACAAGCGAGTTGAACAGTTACGACGTCAGCTTGATGAAACTGACTCCGATTACGACAAAGAAAAACTGCAAGAACGGATTGCCAAGTTAGCGGGCGGAGTCGCCGTCATTAAGGTGGGCGCTGCCACTGAAACGGAACTCAAAGATCGCAAGCTGCGCATCGAAGATGCCCTCAATGCCACTAAAGCAGCCGTGGCAGAAGGGATCGTTCCCGGTGGGGGGACGACGCTCATTCATCTGACCAAAAACATTGAGCAGATCAAAACCCACTTAAAAGAGGAAGAGAAAGTAGGTGCCGATTTAGTTGCGATCGCCTTGGTCTCTCCCCTAGCTCAGATTGCCGATAATGCAGGCAAGGAAGGCGCTGTCGTCGTTGAGAAAGTTCGAGATGCCGACTTTAACTTTGGCTACAATGCCATGACCGACACCTATGAAGACATGATTGCTGCGGGCATCGTTGATCCAGCCAAAGTCGTTCGCTCTGGTCTGCAAAATGCCGGATCAATTGCAGGCATGGTTCTGACAACGGAAGCACTAGTTGTAGATAAACCCGAACCTGCCGCTGCTGCGCCTGATATGAGCGGTATGGGCGGCATGGGCGGTATGGGCGGCATGGGTGGTATGGGCGGCATGGGTATGATGTAAGCCCTGATAATCTGAATCGTTGCGCCAATTCTGTGTCTTGACTGGAGCAAGAGCAACTTCAGCTCTAGTCAAGGAACGTCCCTTGAAGATATTCAGGACTCAGACCCTGAGCAGTCCAATCTCAAAGCCCCCAGACCAAAATTGGTCTGGGGGCTTTCTGGATGATCGAGATATCGATAGCTTTAAGACGATACCGCCCTCAATAATTGCGAACGATTCAGGGTGGCCGAACCAAACCCAGGAACCCAAGCAACCCATTGTCCTGCTTCCTCTTCGCACAGCAGTAAGGCTGTATCTGAACTATATTCAGAGAGACAATCTCGTAATTGCACCCACTGATCAGCTCGGGGGACAAAACTATCGGATGAGACAAGAGTTTGTTCCGGCACTTTGGTAGAAATGCTGATCATAAATCAAACTTCCGTATCAGTTGATACAGAAATTCTAAATTGGATTTGCATGATATCTGCTTTTTGTCATTGAAACTTAATAAGAGAAGATGGAGAGATTTACAGACAAAAGAGACACAATCTACTCATTTCAAGATGAATTCCTACTTCAATGCCCTAGCTGTCAGTCTTGCGCTATTGTGCGTCGCATTGACCCTGAGGATGTGAGTTCGTTTGCTCCCCGTAGATTCTCTTGTAAAGCGTGTGGGACTTCAAAGGATTGGTCTGAGCGAAAAATTGTCAGATCTTGGTATGGTCAGCCCGTAGATGACTATTTTCACTATCCTCTTTGGCTGAAAGTACCTTGTTGCGGTCAGATGCTTTGGGCTTACAATCTTCAACATTTAGACTTTATTGAAGCATTTGTCAGAGCGGAACTGAGGGAACGAAAACCGGATGAGCAGTCTGGATGGTCAAACCGCAGTTTGTTCTCTCGACTACCAAAATGGATGCAATCTCGCAAAAATCGAGAAGCCATCCTCAAAGCGATCGCAAAAATACGTCAATCGGTGTAATCTTGGAACCCGTGGTAGTGCATCAAAGAATGGTGGGTCGAGTAAGGTAGGGAGACTGCTACTTTTACTTACAAACTATGGAATGTAGGCTCTGCGGTCATCCTAGCACCCACAAGCATGGAAAAGCTCCGAATGGGAGCCAACGCTATTTTTGCCCCCATTGCAAGCAAACGTTCAACGAGCGATTTGACACGATGTACTATCATCGTCAAGTCACTCCCGAACAGATTCGGCAAGTCCTGCAAGCGCATAGCGAAGGCATTAGTCTCAGAGGAATTAGCCGCACCAGTGGACTTGCCTACAATACGGTTGTGAGCATTGTGCGTACAGCGAGACAACAAGCTCAATTGGTTCATAATGCGCAAGTCCAAGCTGTTCAAACCGAGGAACTCAGTGCGGATGAATTGTGGTCTTTTGTGCAAAAAAACAAAAGCAATGTTTCTCTGATGAATTAGAGGTCGGCGACTGCTGGATTGGTGTGAGCTTAGCTGATTCGAGCGGATTAATTCTAGCGGCAAGAGTGGGAAAACACACTGATGAGTTGATTGAAGAGTTGCTTACTATGGTAGAGGGTACGTACAGCTCACACACAAGGAAAATTATCAAAAATACCAAAACATACTGGGTGTACCACTCGTGGATAAGCCAGAGCTAGCCTTGGAGCCGGATATCTCCCTTTTTATCCTTGTCCAGGGCATGTTCAGGGGTACCTTTACCGGGTACAGGCTCGGAAACTTCATCGGAAGCTCCGAGAAGGCTACGAACTTTCTAGCGGCACGGAAGATTATAAACGGGACAGATAAAGCCGCTGCCATTCGAGATTTAGCCCTTAAGTGGCTACCCAAGACCAAGAAGGCTTGTACATAAGCAGGTCAGGGTTCAGTAGAAATACTGGATCTTTCTTTTTGGTATATCACATAATGGTTACATAAGCGATTAGAAAATAAAAATGGCACCCTGGAAAGCCCACTCTATCACCTACACTTTTATGATTGCTGTAACGGCATTCTCTTCTTTGAGCCTCTACTTCCCGAAAACCTTTCTTCTCTTGGTGTGTACCTCAGCACTTGGAAAGGCTGCTCAACAAAAGGCAAGAGATATGAGAATTAACAGGTTAAATCGTCGAGGTAGACAACAGACTCAAGAAAATTTCACCCTCTTGAAGGTCAACAGATCAATAGAGGACAGAATTGATGCTCTAGACCCGGGAGCTAAATTCAGGTACTAATCCACAAAAAACCTGAGGCTGGATTGAAGTGCATCAGCCTTTGATGAAGCCTCTAAATTCTCCGTGAAGCCGAGGATTACTGCGTCCGCAAAGTCAGGCGATTTCCCAAGATTCCGTTTTCTGTACTCCACTTTAGGCTCACAAGCAATCTGCCCATTAGGCTTTATGTCGTTAGCAGTGAGGGAAAAACGGACTGTAAGCAATGGAACAGCGATGATTGGGGAGGCTATGAGCGAGTCTTGCCCCCCGAAATTCTCCACTATATCGGCAAGGACAAGACGCAACGATTAGAGCGCACCAATGGCATTGTTCGGCAACAAACTGGACGATGGCATCGACGACAAAACAAGTTTGGCAAGATGTGGGAACAAACGAAGGTGACGACCCGATTGGTTGTGAGCTACTTTAACTGGATTTGGCAGCATAGTCGGTTTAAGACAACAGCAGCCCAACGAGCCGGGTTAGCAGTACAACCCTGGACTTGGCATGACCTTTTAACCTATCCCACTATTTTCTGATGCACAACCGAACCCGTAAGGATGGACTATGGATAAGATGCACCACCGTGATAGCCTCAGCGGTTATGCCTGATTACAGGCTTGCTGATCGAGGGCAGGGGCTTCACCTGCTGCCTTGGCCTGTTGTAGACGATGGCCTACAAAGCGTTCTAAGGCGACTAAGGCTCGGTTGTAGTCAATGATGGCTTGTAAACGATTGCTACGAGCGCGGGTCAGTTCTGTTTCGGCATTGCTGATTTCTAATTGAGTGCCAATCCCAGCGAGAGATCGCAACCGAGCCAACTTCAGACTTTGCTCTGCTTGAGTGACGGCGCATTCATTGGTGGCAATATTCTTAAAACTCGATTGCAGCGTGAAATAATTTTGCTCAATTTGAAAGCGAATCAAATTCTTAAAATTAGCAAACTGAGTTTCGGCAATCTTTGCCCCTAACGCTTGTTGCTGGGCATTTGCACGGGTAGCTCCTCCATCAAAGAGAGTTTTGGTAACTTGCCCCCCCAGGCTATAGCCAAAGGCAGTGGTCGGATCTCCTAAATCAAAGGCGAAGGTTCCACTTGCTGACACACTCACTTGTGGCCCAAAACTGCCTTTAACCAGCCGTTCATTTTGCTGGGCAATCTGTCGTTGATCCAGCAATTCTGCCAATTCCGACCGATTTTGTTGAGCCAGGACAATGGTTTCGGGCAAGCCGAGGGGCCATAACCCCGCAATTTTGACCGGGTCTGCTGCGGTCAGGGCGGCTGCGGGATTAAGGCTTAAGCGTTGAGCCAACTGACGACGGGCAGTCTGTTGCTGGCTTTGAGCCTGAGAGAGCTGTTGCTTTTGATTCGCTAGTTGAACCTCAGCGCGTAGAACATCAAACCGTGTCCCCAAACCCGCCTGCTCCAAAGCTTGGGTATTTTTTAAGGTGAGACTCGCATTATCAACCGCTGCGAGGGAAATCTGCACCAACTCATCTGCTTGCTGCATGTCATAATAATCATTCGTGACATCCAACCGTAACTGTTGCAGTTGCGTTTCTAGAGATTTTTCCGCCGCCTTGAGGGCGGATTGGGCTGCACGGATACTAGCAGGACGCTGCCCTGAGGTAAACACATCATAATCTAACTGCACACTAGTGTTAAAAACATTACTGGCCGAAGAGGGAGACTGCTCTTCAACCTGTTGGAGTTCATTCTGCAAACTCTGAATCGTTTGATTCACAATCGCCGCCTGCCTCGGATTCGCACCGGGCAATAGGGCTTGCAACTGCCGAATTTGATCTTCTATAACAGAAGTCTGCGCTTCCTGTTGCTGTTTAATAGCAATTCTGGCAGCAGCAGAGTCTGTCCGCGCCACACTAGCCTGAGCATTCACCGTTGGGAGTTCCGCGGCCTTCGCTTCAGCTAGCGCCGCCTGATTTTGGCGCACTTGCAACTCCGCCACTTGCAAGTCACGATTATTCCGCTTCGCTAGTTCCAACGCCTGTTGCAATGTAATGGCTTGATCAAGATTGGGATCAATCGTGACATCTTCCTTAGAAGTTGGGACATTCAAGACTTTAGGATCAGGATTTAACGGCTTGAGATCCGTCGCAGGTTGACGGATAGGCTGCTCATTGGACTCTAGGGGAGCAGCCTGGGGTGGCTGTGTCTCCTCCTGCGGTTGGGCTAGGACGACCGAACTGCTCCAAACCAAGGCTAGACTGAGGCCACTGGCCTTGCCCCATCGTTGCCACTGCATGTGTTTGATCATGGTTCCCAGACCTGCTGTGCTGTCTTCGTCTAGTACTCTACCAGAACTCTTCGCAGTGCTCCAAGCATAACCGATCAGCTGGGTTGGGGGTATTGGCGTTGGCGTGGCCTGTGCGTAGGACACAGCCTATCGTAGGCATAGCAAAGCACGACCCAATCTGCTAGAAAAATTTTGAGGGCAACCCCATTGAGACACACATGACCCTTTAGTCCAGGAAGTCTTTTAGGGAATCTTGAGAATAACGTCTTTTCCTGATGTGTGATCTGGTTATGCCCTTATCCGTCAGTGTCCGTGATATTCAGACCTTGATTCTGTCCTATCACCCCGTCATTGTCATTGAGACCTTAGAAGAAGAACGCGTCCACACCTTACTCCAGCAAGCCACCCAGGACATGTCCACACCCCTATTTGAGTGGAGTATTGCCCAAGGCTTAATTCGCTCCCCTGGAACCTTTGATGCTCCTTGGGTGAATGAATATGCCCCTCCTGGTACCCTTAAGCCCGCTGCAATTGGAAATACCGCCGCACCTGTAGCCGTCCTTAAGCATGTCCAAGACATGACGATCAAAGCCTTATTTTGGCTCAAAGATTTTGGCAAACATTTTGAAGATGCCGAAACCGCCCGTCATTTTCGGGAAGCTGCCCAACTTTTTCGCAAAAACGCTCTGCTTTCATCCTCACAGGAGATAATATCGTCTTGCCCAGAGAAATCGAGCATGACGCCGTTTTCTACGACTTGAAATTACCGGATCGAGACGAACTCTTCCAAGCCGTGAGGGAGGTTGTTCAAACGATGAAGCACAAACACCGCACCGTTGTCGAACTCCAACCGGAAGAGATGCAAGCCCTTGTCCAAGCTATGACGGGGATGACCCTCAAACAAGCTCGCCAAGTTCTGGCTTATGCTGCCCTAGACGATGGCAAACTCACCATGGGCGACGTGGATCGGATTCTCCATCGCAAAACCCAACTGATTCGCGCTGGAGGGATTCTCGATTATTTACCCCTTGAAGATAACCGCGTCGAATGGGGGGGATTTGCTAATCTCAAACAGTGGTTAGCCCGTGCCCAAGTGGGGTTTAGCCCTGCGGCCAAAGCCCTGAATTTATCGCCCCCCAAAGGGATATTAATTGTGGGCATTCAAGGCTGTGGTAAATCCTTGGCAGCCAAGGCGATCGCCAGAGAATGGAAAATGCCCTTACTGAAGCTGGATGCAGGCCGCCTCTACGATAAGTATGTCGGTGAATCAGAAAAGAACTTTCGTAAAGCCATTTCCTTGGCAGAATCCATGTCACCCGCTGTATTGTGGATCGATGAGATCGAAAAAAGTCTGGGAGCCACGGGTACGGACACAGACGGGGGTCTCAGCCGACGGCTATTTGGATCCTTTCTGACCTGGATGCAGGAAAAATCTCAAGAAGTGTTCGTAGTGGCAACAGCCAATGATATTTCCCAGATTCCGCCAGAACTTCTGCGTAAAGGCCGTTTTGACGAAATTTTCTATGTGGACTTACCCGATTTACAAGAGCGAGGAGCGATTCTACGCATTCATCTGACGCTCCACAAGCAAGACCCAAGGGACTTCGACCTGCCAACCCTATTACAAGTGACGGAAGGCTATAGTGGTGCTGAAATAGAACAAGCCGTTATCGCGGCTTTATATCGAGCCTTATATCTAGAAAAACCCTTAGATACGGATTTGCTCGTTCAGGAAATTCAAGGCATGATTCCCTTATCAGTGTCTCGCAAAGAGCATTTACATCAACTGCGGACTCTTGCTCAAGATCGGTTTATCAACACCCGATAGATTTCCCTTGTAAAAATTACCCAAACCCCATTTCCACTTAGGCTCTGAACCTTCTCAATTTCCCCTCGTCAAGCCTTCCTTCAATCTGAATTGATGTATGCATAAAACGGTCAATTTAACGTCTATCCTTCTGGGTACAATAACCACCCTGGTTTGGATACAGCCTCAAGCCCAAGCCATGAGTGCTGTAGAAGTGAGCAAACTGGCCAAGACTGTTACTGTACGCATCAGCAGCCCTGCCCGAATTGGTTCAGGTGTAATTGTCCAACGCCGGGGCAACACCTATACCGTGGCTACCGTTGCCCATGTCGTTGATCAACCGAATACTTACGAAATCCAAACCCCTGACAACCAAACGCACAAGATTGCCAATACCGCCATCCAAAAAATCAAGAATGTTGATCTAGCCGTTATTCAATTTACGAGCCAGCAATCCTATGCGGTAGCAAACATGGGGAATGCCAATCAGGCATCGGAAGGCAGCCCCATTTATGTGGCAGGTTTTCCGGCACAAACCCTGGCATTATCAGAATCCATTTATAACTTTACCGAGGGCAAAGTCACCGCCAATGCGACCAAGCCTTTAGCGGATGGCTATGCCTTGGTCTACTCCAATAACACCTTACCGGGGATGAGTGGTGGCCCTGTATTAGATGATCGCGGTCAACTGATTGGCATTCATGGTCGTGCAGATACAACTACGATCCAGCCCCAAGATCAAGCAACAAATCCAGATATTTACATTAAGACAGGGTTCAATTTAGGGATTCCCATTAATACCTTCTTAAACGCGCTCCCAGGAGAGTCGGTAGCCTTGAATTTGGGGACACTGGCACCTCGCCCGCCAGCGAAGACACCCACGGCTGCGGATTTCTATTTACAGGGAGGCGATAAACTCAACCACAAAGATTATCAAGGGGCGATCGCCGATTTTACTCAAGCCATCCAACTGAATCCTGATTATGCTGAGGCGTACTACAGTCGCAGTCTTGGCCACTATCGTCAACGAGATTCCGTGAAAGCCATTGGGGATCTCACCCAAGCCATCCAACTGAATCCCAAATATACCCAAGCCTATGTGCAACGAGGTGTGGTTCAGGCTAATTCTAGAAATGCCCCGGCCTCCCTCAGCGATTACCGTCAGGCTCTCAGTCTGAGTCCTTTAGATGCCACCATTCTCTATCGTCAAGCCCTATCCGAAGCGCATCTGCGACAATATCAGATTGCATTGATAACCTTAAATCGAGCCTTAGCCTTTAATCCCAGACTCATGGAAGCACGGATCATGCGAGGCGTTATTCAAGTGCTACAGGGCAGGTCAGAGGGTGTAGTTGCCGATCTTCAGAAAACCCAATTTTTACAGTTGCCGTTTAATTCACCCCTTGTCAAGATTCATAAAGGTCTGCTGACCAGCTTGCAAGGCGATCAACAAACTGGATTACGCGAGTTGCAATCAGCAGCCTTTGCAGCTCAGATCGAGGGAGAAAACCAACTGCACGATATTATTCAATTAACGATAGTTAGTTTCTCTAGGCAGTAGAGAGCAGGACTGTATCTGGGCAATGCTACCAGAAAGCATCCTGTCTGCTACTAGGTAAAAGAGGCCATCGTTAAAATAAGAATCTTGGCTTTACTCGCTCTAGCAATCAGACAAAAGCTAAGATCCTCAAATCTTGTATACGGTTAAGACTACAAGTTAAGACGCACTTATGGGTAAACCAACTGGCTTCATGGAATTTGTCCGCGAAATTCCCACGGATCGCCCACCCCTAGAACGGATTAAAGACTGGGACGAGTTCCATCAACATTTGCCTGAAAAACGGCTACGGAATCAGGGAGCGAGATGCATGGACTGTGGTACCCCGTTTTGCCATACCGGGACTGTGATTAGCAATATGGCCAGTGGTTGCCCGATTAATAATTTGATCCCAGAGTGGAATGACCTGGTGTATCGGGGTTTGTGGCGAGAAGCCTTAGATCGACTCCATAAAACCAATAACTTTCCAGAGTTTACGGGGAGAGTTTGCCCTGCACCTTGCGAAGGGTCTTGTGTGCTGGGGATCAATAATCCACCCGTCACCATTAAAAATATTGAACAAGCCATTGTGGACAGAGGCTGGCAAGAAGGTTGGATCCAGCCAGAACCACCTCAAAAGCGAACGGGGAAAAAAGTGGCCGTGGTTGGCTCTGGCCCTGCGGGGCTGTGTGCAGCAGCTCAACTGAATAAAGCGGGACATTGGGTGACGGTTCTAGAACGAGAGGATCGCCCCGGTGGATTACTGACCTATGGCATTCCCAACATGAAGTTAGAGAAAGAAAAAGTAGTGATGCGCCGCCTCAAGATCCTAGAAGAGGAGGGTGTGCAATTTGTCTGTAATACAGAAGTGGGCAAGGATTTGTCCGCAGAATCCCTCCTCAAAGATTTTGATGCGGTGGTGCTTTGTACGGGGGCGACCCGTCCTCGTGATCTGCCCATTCTAGGCCGCGATTTGCAAGGCATCCACTTTGCGATGGATTTTTTGACGGCCAATACTAAGGCCGTCATCGATTCCAGCCTTAGAGATCATGTGATTTCGGCTCAGGGTAAAGATGTAGTCGTGATCGGCGGTGGAGATACAGGCACAGACTGTGTGGGCACCTCCATTCGCCATAACTGCAAAAGCCTAGTGCAGTTAGAAATTCTGCCTAAACCCCCCTTGGAGAGAGCCACCAATAACCCCTGGCCGGAATGGCCAAAGATTTATCGCCTGGACTACGGTCAAGAAGAAGCCGCCGCTGTTTTTGGCGATGATCCGCGCGGCTATTTGCAGATGACCACTCACTTTGAGGGGGATGACCAGGGTCATGTCAAAGCCCTGCATACCGCTCAAGTGACTTGGGAAAAAGATGAGCAAGGCCGCTTTACCCCCATCCAAGTACCCGGTTCTGAACAGGTGATTCCCGCACAACTGGTGTTACTCGCCATGGGATTTTTGGGGCCTGAGCAACCCCTACTGGAGGCCTTAGGGTTAGATCTCGATCCACGGGGGAATGTCAAAGCAGTGTATGAAAAGTACACAACTAGTATCCCCGGTGTATTTGCGGCTGGGGATTGTCGCCGGGGTCAAAGCTTAGTGGTATGGGCTTTTAATGAAGGCCGGGGTGCAGCCAGAGAATGCGATCGCTACCTCATGGGTCACACCAATTTACCTTAGCCATCGGATCTGTTGGACAATGCAGAGGATGTCTGACAGTGATGCAGTGATTCTTGATGTTGTTTGTCAGCCTTGCGAAGGGCGTTGATTAAGACAGAGCATCTGACTGAGACTATCCATTGGTTTGCTCTCGCAGCTTGTCTGGTAAAGCTTGCAGCTCCGAAAAGGATGGGTCTGAGCCGAGAAATTGAGCGACTTTGGTATGGTAAGACAGTGTCTGATAGCATGAATTCAACAGAGGAAAACAGGTTGAGGATAATCCAAACAAGATGGCAGTCTCCGTTGGCGATCCAGCTCCAGATGTAACCCTCACCGCCCAATCGGGCGAAGAGGTGCGTCTGCAAAGCTTGCTAGGGCAAAAGATCGTTGTCCTGTATTTCTACCCTAAAGACGATACACCGGGCTGTACCAAGGAAGCCTGTGGATTTCGGGATAGCTATACAGTCTTTCAGGAGGCTGGGGCGGAGGTGATTGGCATTAGCAGTGATCCACCCACGACCCATCAACAGTTTGCCAGTAAATATCAACTACCCTTTCTGTTGCTTAGTGATACTCAAAATCAGGCTCGCAAAGCCTTCGGTGTGCCCTCAACCTTAGGACTATTGCCCGGTCGAGTCACCTACGTCGTTGATCAAAAAGGGGTGGTTCGCCACATTTTTAATTCTCAGTTGAATTTCCAAGGCCACATTGACGAATCTCTCAAGATTGTCAAAGCCCTTCGGTAGGGGCGAAGGATCCTTCGCCCCTACCCTGGAAATCACCTCAGTCCTGGGTTAAGGGTTAGGATCTAGCAATACGAATTTGCGTCGTCGAGACCATTGCAGAATCCCTTGCTGCTCTAAGTCGCCAATTAGGCGAGTTACAGTTACACGAGTGATGTTTACTGTTTCTGCCAACTCTTGATGGGTCATGGGTAACGGTGTACAGATTCCTAGGGGGGTGACATAGCCAAAGCGTTGGGCTAGCCACCTCAGCAAACTCAGCAACCGCTGATCGGCTCGTTTAATGCTGATAATTCTAAGGAGGGTGGTCAGATGTTGGGCATGGCTGAGAATAGCGTCTGAGTTGTGCCAAGGGTTTTGCGGCAGTCGGCGGGCTTCAACCTTCCCCAAGCCTTGAATGACATAGGGGGTGAGATTCGCTAAAGATTGGCCAACAATATCCCCTTGACCCCAAATGCCTAAAGGGGTAACGGCACCCTCTTGATCCCAGGTATAGGTACGGGTAATACCGCGCTCGATTTGCCATAGATGTTGGGAATCAGAAGGCAGCAATGCCCGATCTGGAAAGCAAACCGTAGATAGCGAAGCACGAGGGGAGAGCGATCGCTGTGCGACCTTCGACCCTTGGACTAGAGGTGCGACGAATTTAGGGGAGCAAGAAGAAACCATAGCAGGGCTGAGATAAACAACGGGAATTAAACAGAGCAAGGGTCAAGTTGCACCGCAGGCAAGGGTACACCTGCCTGTGTACGCCAAAAATCCAAAATCTGTTCAGCAACGGGTTGAGGATCGAAGCAGTGAAAAAAGTGAGGACCATCGGCACTTTGCCACATGCGATCGCCCCCTTTTAACCAGGGCTGCCATTCCTCTAAGGCTCGAATATCCACCACCGGATCATTGGCACTGCCACACACCAATAACGGTACGGGTACGCTACTCGGCATCAGATTGCCTCGCTGAAGCAGCGAATGCGGGGATGGCGAAACGGCTAAATCCTTTTCCAGTAAACGTGTCAAATAGGAGGTCACCGTAGGATTTTGTGCCCCGAATAAATCTGGAATCAGTTGAGCCAAGACTTGGCGACGGCTACAGGGTAGCAGTTGCAAATGAAAATAGTAGTGGGCAATCCAATCGACCATTGCCCAAGCCCCCACCCCTAATAACGTGAGGGAGCGAACGCGCTGAGGGCATTGCCGTGCATACAAAAGACTCACTAATCCGCCCGTACCATGACCCAGTAAATGAATGGGATAGTCACATCCTTGAACATAGTCATGAAGAAGGTCTACAGCAACTTCTAGGGCACAAGGTTCATCCTCGGATTGCTGATATTGCCATTGTGCCAGGGTCGTGTACTGGCGCAACCGTTGCAGTAACGGTTGATCAAAACGCTGTAAATAAGAACTCGTGGTTACCCACAGGGCACTAACGGAATGAGCCATTCAATCTTTACTTTCAATAAAGTCCTCGGTGATGGTGTAAAAGTGCTATGGTCTGAATCCAGAAAGGTCGGTCTCTAGGTTCCACCCCCACTTTCTCTGAGCTGGTTCAGAATCTTACAGTCCGAACTCTGATTTGACTTGAGCAACCCATGCGGCAATTCGCTCATCGGATAATTCTGACTGATTATCCTCATCCAAGGCCAGACCACAAAATTGATTCCCTCGGACGGCTTTAGAGCCATCAAATTGGTAGCCTTCCGTAGACCAGTAACCCACGGTTTTACCACCCTTTTCGGTGACTTTGGCTTCAATAATGCCAATCGCATCCATATAATTATCGGCATAGCCAATTTGGTCACCCGTCCCAAAGTAAGCGATCTTCTTCCCTGAAAAATCGATCTGGTCTAGATTGGGGAAAAAAGCTTCCCAATCACTTTGCAATTCACCAATATCCCAAGTAGGACAACCAATGAGCAAATAGGGATAATTGGCGAAATCTCCTGCTTCTGCATCAGGGATTTCAATTAAAGTGACGATATCTTCGCCACCAAAGGCTTCTTGAATTCTTTCTGCTGCTTCTGCTGTTTTACCGGTTGTGGTGCCGAAGAACATCCCGATTTGTGACATACAAACTCCAACTATCACTCAAAAAACTAGGTTTGGTTACGATGAAAGAAGTAAGAGCGTGAAGCGCCCAGGTTGTTCACGCTCTTACTTTAGCGCTCTTATTCAACGCAGAGGGTTGAATGGGGTTATGGGTTCGATCGAACCCTGATTAGACAGACTCGCTGGCTGCTTTTGCTTCAGGTGGAGGGGCAGAAGAGGGGATGGGAGCCATGGCGTTCGTTGAAGGCTTTGGCTTTTGGGCAGATTGGAGATAGGTATCCTCTGCCATCGATTGCAGAAAATCTTCTATTGTTCTAAAGTCGAAACCCATCCCTCTGAGGGCATGCCAAAAGTGACCTTGTAAGAAGTAAAAAGCCAAGATGTAGGTGGCATTCGACAACCAACACCGCGCCGAGTGAACACCATAGGGGAGTTCAACGGTATCGGCAAAATAGGGCATGACGCCAAATTTAATTTGTACCGCCGGACCATAAAACTCTTCTGGCCAAACAAAGGTGTTGACGGCACACCAATAGGCGGAGAGAAATCCAAAAAAGGCAACTGCGCCTAGGGAATAAGAGAGAATCGCTTCCCCGTTCACGATAATCCTTTTCTTAGCCCAGGGCAGCATGGGAATGAGGAGGTGGAAAATCCCACCTCCAATATCGAGAAAACCGATAAACATGTGACCGCCGACAATATCTTCTAGGTTATCAACACTGTCGAAGTGAGTCTGATACCCGAAGATAACCGAGGGATCAAGGGTCGGATCAGTGACTAATCTTACATCTTGAATATCAGGATCATACAGCCCTCCCCAGAACATGGCTCGGCCTACAAACAAAAGCGTATAGATCCCCAGAATCAGGAGGTGATGGCCTAAAATGCGGCTGAGTTGGTCAGTATTGTCCCAATCAAAATGATAGGTTCGTGCTGCTCCCGTAGCCTCTCTTAAATCATGGGGCGCTTTGAGCAGGTGAAACAAAGCCCCAGCCCCCAGCACAGCCCCAGCAATAATATGAACCATCCCTACTGCGAAAATGGTTTGGGGATGAACAAGGGCACCTCCCGCACCAACCCCAATCCCCTCGGCAGCCAGATGAGGAAGGAGAACCAATCCTTGGGTCCACATGGGGGTTTCAGGGGTATATCTGCCCAATTCAAACAGGGTAAAACCACCCGCCCAAACCGAGATCAGGCCAGCATGTCCGGTATGGGCAGCGATAAATAAACCCGATGAACTGGCTAGGCGAGAGTTACCGGACCACCAGCCATAGGTAACATCAGGGTTACCATAGGTTTGCATAGACTATTCTCCTTGACGTTGAGTTTAGGCAATCAGAAGTTATTCTTAACAAGAGGGTCTAGGTATTTCCAGGAAGTCTGCGATCGCAAGGGGTCAATCGCAGACGAATGTGTGAGGGCTATACTGGGAAATTTATGCTTCTAGACTTGTTCATTCATGACTAGAGGATCAAGGCTCGTTCGTTGCTTTGACCCTTATCATGGATTAAGCGCCATCAGAAGGATTGACCAGAGCAGAATCACTAATTGAGAATTAAAATCAATAACTTCTTTGCTAATTTAAGCAGTTAATATTGAAAATTGCAATATCTTTCCTATGTTTTCTGCTAACTCGTTTTTGCTTTGGCTGAGAAAAACTCTACAAACCTTGCATACAAAAGGCTTTAAGCATAGAAATGAGTCTGAAAATTCCTTAGTAGGCGATTGCTGTCCAAGTAGGAGGTGATACTTAGATAGGAATCTTTATGGTTTATGGATGTCAGGCAATCAACAAGGTAAATCCAAGGATACGTTTAAGCAAGGTACAACATCCCAATTTGACTGAAAATCTGCCTAGAGTTGTTTGGTGTGGCGTTATCTAATGAACATTGACAGGGGATGAGTGCAAGAATCGTGACTAACATTATTGAGATAAAGTGTATCTAAGCGGTAGGATATTTCCATCTCTGCTGAAAATTTACTAATGAAGATGAAACGATCTAAAACTGTTGAATTATTCCTAGCCTTGGGGTTATCTACAACCTTACTTGCCTGCGGGGGTACCACTACTGAAGAAGGAGGAGAACAAGAAAGTCCTAGTCCTGCTGTAACCAGCCCAGCTACTGAGAGTGGTAAAACAGAAAGCCCCAGCCCAGCTACTGATGACGGTGGCGAAGGCGGTGAAGAAGGTTCCACCGAGGACGGCGGTGAAGGCGGTGAAGGATAAAGCCTGACGGCAGAAAAGTTACGCCAACGTTAGGTTGATAGCTTGATCAGCCCCCTCAACTAACCTTGCGATTGGGTCAAACCCGTGGTTTGGTGTAGCCCTCTCAAGCGTTGATTCTGCGATCGCAACTTCACTCCCCCAATCCACACCACTCCCCTGAGTTGGAAAGTGTGTATAGTTGCGATCGCAGATCATCCTTGCTCCATTGAAAAACAAGAGAATAAACTACAACTTTGGCGGCAAGGACACCCCTTCTAGAGCGGACTCTCGTTATAGTAGAGCTGAACCGTTAACCTTGAAAAAGGTTTAGTTGAGATTGCCTGTGCCTGTAGCCGTTGAATCCTTACTCACGCCTGAAATTATGAAACCCGCTCGTTATTTGGGCAACGAGTTGGGAGCCGTGCATAAAGCTTGGGAATCGGCCACGGTGCGCTGGGTATTGACCTATCCCGAAGTGTATGAAGTGGGTGCATCCAACTTAGGGCATATTATTCTCTACAATATTTTGAATGCCCAGCCCCGCCAATTGTGCGATCGCGCCTACCTGCCTGCCCCCGATTTAGCAGCAAAACTGCGAGACACAAATACCCCCCTATTTGCCGTAGAATCGAAGCGATCCCTGACGGACTATGACATTTTAGGCTTCAGCCTCAGTTACGAACTAGGGGCGACCAATATCCTAGAAATGCTGGATTTGGCTAATATTCCCTTAACTTGGCAAGAGCGCAATCTAGGCGGATGGGGAAATACCAGCCAGCCACCCACCTACCCACTCATTTTTGCTGGCGGACAGACGGCGACCTCTAATCCTGAACCCTATGCTGATTTTTTTGACTTTATCGCCTTGGGGGATGGCGAAGAATTATTACCCGAAATTGGCCTTGTCTTAGAAGAAGGCAAAGCCGCCCAGTTAAGCCGCCAAGAGCTATTGCTGGATTTAGCTCAAGTTCCAGGGGTCTACGTTCCCCAGTTTTATGATATGGCCACCGATGGCTCAGTTCATCCCAACCGCGCCGATGTCCCCAAACGGATTCTCCGGCGGGTTGCCGAGCCGATGCCGACCTATTCTGTTGGCCTCGTTCCCTACGTCCAGACCGTTCATGATCGCCTGACCATTGAAGTGCGACGTGGCTGTACACGGGGCTGTCGATTTTGCCAACCGGGCATGTTAACTCGTCCCGCCCGTGATGTCGAACCTGAGCAAGTGGTTGCTACCATCGAAACAGGAATGCGAGCAACCGGATATAACGAATTTTCCCTGTTGTCTTTAAGTTGTTCCGATTACTTGGCTTTGCCAGCGGTGGGCATGGAAATCAAAAATCGGCTTAAGGACGCCAATATTTCCCTGTCGTTGCCTAGCCAACGGGTGGATCGCTTTGATCAAGATATTGCCAACATTATTGGCGGCACCCGCAAAACGGGCCTCACCTTTGCCCCAGAAGCAGGCACCCAGCGTCTGCGGGACATCATTAATAAAGGATTGACCAACGCAGAGCTGCTGCGCGGGATTCAAACCGCCTATGACCAAGGCTGGAGCAAAGTCAAACTCTACTTTATGATTGGCCTGCCAGGGGAAACGGATGCCGATGTCTTGGGGATTGCCGAGACGATTCGCTGGTTGCGCCGCGAATGCCAATCCCCTGGCAAACGCCGCCTCAATTTTAATCTCACCATTTCTAATTTCACTCCTAAACCCCACACCCCCTTTCAATGGCATTCCGTCTCCACGGCTGAGTTTCAGCGCAAACAAGACCTGCTGCGGGCCGAGTTTAAGCCCCTCAAAGGCGTCAAAGTCAATTTCACCGATGTCCGTATTTCCGCCATGGAAGATTTTGTCGGCAGAGGAGATCGCCGTCTTGCCCCCGTGGTGCGTCGAGCCTGGGAATTGGGTGCAGGTATGGACTCCTGGTGGGAAAATTTAGACCAAGCCTTTGCCGCCTGGACGGATGCGATCGCCCAAGCCCACCTCACCTGGAAATACCGCCAAGTCGAACAAGGCGAATGGAACCTCTTTGATTCTTCAACGCCAACCGCCGACCACCGACCGCCCCACTCCCTCACCGCGCCCCTACCCTGGGACCATCTCGATACTGGCATTGACAAACAATGGCTCATCGACGACTTAGAGCAAGCCTTAGCCGCAGCAACGGTTCCCGATTGTTCCTTCGCAGGCTGCTCCCACTGTGGTGTCTGTAGCGTGGACTTTGGCCATAACGTGGTGATTCCAGCTCCTCCCATTCCCACCTTTGCGGGTAATTTTGTCCCCAATCCAGAGCGAGTCCAACGTCTACGGGTCTGGTTTGGCAAACAAGGAGATATGGCATTAGTCAGCCATCTGGACTTATTGCGCCTTTTTGATCGGGTGGTGCGGCGATCGCACATTCCCATTGCTTTTACGGAGGGATTTCATCCCGGCCCCCGCATTGCCCCAGCCCAAGCTTTGATGTTGGGGGCAACCAGCTCCGGTGAAATTGTCGATTTTGAACTCACCCAACAGATGGACGTGGAGACCTTTAAGCGCACCCTATCTACCTATTTACCAGAAGGCCTACCCATTTACCACGTCAAAACCATTGATCTGAAAGCACCTTCCGCTACTCAAGCCGTGGATCAAGCCGAATATGTGCTGAGGGTAGCCCTCTTAGAGGCAAAACAGGTAGGTGCTGAGCAGTGGCAGGTTTGGATCGATCAAATCCTGGCCACTCCAGAAATTAAATTTGAGCAGACCACAAAATCGGGGAAAAAGAAAGTTGTGAATTTGCGCGATCGCCTCTTCACCTTCGATTTGATCCAGACTGAACCGAACATCCAACTCCACTATATTGGCAGTTGCTGCAACGATGGCAATATTCTCCGCCCTGAGCATTTGATCTATATGTTAGAGACCGTTTCCGGTGCACCAGTCTGTCTGCGACACATCCATCGCTGCCAATTAATAGTGCGTAAAGCCGAGACCGATACTCAGAGATAACCCCATCAGATTTTTTTACGATCAGAGTGTTATCAATACAGGTCAAAGTGGGTACGCTAAGCGTGTGTTCCATAGGGCGCTTTGGCATTAGTGCTAAACAGAACGCAGGGTTGCTCGTCAGTATCATGCAATCTATGCGTTTCTATTCGCCTATTTCATTCTCTTACCAACGTAAGCAAGCTTGTTCTTGAATGACTCTGCACAAAATCTGCTTTCGGTGCTGATAGATCAAGGAGATGTTTTGCAAGGCTAGCATTTTGCATTCTAGAGGCATCTTTAAGGGTTTGAAATGGACGTTAATTTCTGGCAAGGGAAACGGGTTCTGCTAACAGGACATACAGGTTTCAAGGGTAGTTGGCTATCCCTTTGGCTGCAATCCATTGGGGTTGAATTAATGGGTTATGCTTTGGAACCACCGACGAATCCCAGTCTATTTGAAGTTGCTGATGTTGCTAAGGGAATGACTTCTGTAGTTGGGGATGTTGTTGATTATGAGCATCTCTGGAAGGTCATCGCTGATTTCCGCCCCGAGATTGTGTTACATCTGGCCGCTCAGTCGGTTGTAAGGACTTCGTATATTGACCCTGTGTCTAACTACAACACTAATGTCATGGGCACCGTCCATTTATTGGAGGCTATTCGTAAGGTGACAGGTGTTCGTGTTGTGGTGAACGTTACTTCTGATAAGTGCTACGAAAACCGAGAATGGGTATGGGGCTATCGGGAAAATGATCCCCTTGGAGGCTATGATCCATACAGTAGTAGTAAAGCCTGTGCCGAATTGGTGACAGCAGCATACCGAAACTCCTTTTTCCACCCAGCGGATTATCCAAAGCATGGGGTCGCGATCGCCACTGCCCGCGCCGGTAATGTTATCGGTGGTGGTGATTGGACTCCTGATGGTTTGGTATCAGATATTGTGCAGGCGCTTTTGCAGCAACGGCCTGTTTTGATTCGTAATCCCTACGCAACACGCCCCTGGCAACATGTACTGGATGCCTTGAATGGTTATTTAACCTTGGCAGAACACTTGTACAAACATGGCGTAGCCTTTGCAGATGCCTGGAATTTTGGCCCCTATGAGTCAGATGTCAAACCTGTGGGTTGGCTAGTTGAGAACCTGTTATCCCTTTGGGGTGAAGAGGTCATTTGGGAACAAGATACAGCCTACCAACCCCACGAGGCCAATTCCTTGAGTTTAGATTGTGCAAAAGCAAGGCTCAAGCTGGGTTGGAAACCTAGGCTTTCCTTGTCTCAAGGCTTAGAGCAGATTACTAACTGGACAAAAGCCTATCAGTCTAGAAGCAATATGCATCAATATACGCAGGCCACAATTCACCAACTGATGTCCGTTGATTAAGCGGATTGATATTTGCCTCAGTATTTAAACGTTCATTGTTCATCCTAGGGTCAACTAATGATTCAGCAAGCTGAAAGCATTCAAATTAGAGAGACGGCTAATGAGCCAGCACCGTCTTGCCGATTTTGTGGCAACAAGCTACACCATACCGTTGTGGACTTGGGAATGTCTCCACTGTGCGAGAGCTTTTTGAGTCTTGGACAACTCAACCAAATGGAGGCTTTTTATCCCCTACATGTGCGTGTCTGTGGTAATTGTTTCTTAGTACAACTGGAAGCATACGTCAGCCCAGAGCATATCTTTACAGAATATGCTTATTTTTCATCCTATGCAGATACCTGGTTGAAGCAATGTAAAGCATATACCAATGCAGTGATTGAGCGATTTAGCCTCAACGAAACCAGTCAGGTGATTGAGCTTGCCAGCAATGATGGCTATTTATTGCAATACTTTGTAGAAAAGAATATTCCTGCTCTGGGGGTTGAGCCTGCTACCAATATTGCCAATGTAGCGATCGCCAAAGGTGTACCCACCCTCAATGAGTTTTTTGGACACACCTGTGCCCAGAAGCTCGTGCAACAGGGAAAGCAAGCGGATCTCGTAGCCGCTAACAATGTGCTAGCACATGTACCAGACTTAAATGACTTTGTAGCAGGTATTAAGACTCTACTCAAACCTCAAGGCGTTTTCACAGGCGAAATTCAACACTTAGTACGATTGATGGAAGCCAATCAGTTCGATACTATCTATCATGAGCATTTCTGCTATCACACCTTTACCACCCTGGAAAAAATCTTTGCCGCTCATGGCATGACTCTCTTTGATGTAGAAGAATTACCAACTCATGGGGGGTCTCTGCGAGTTTATGCACGCCACACAGAGGATGAGTCAAAACCTGTGAGTGATCGTGCCCTCGAACTGAGACAGCGTGAGGAGCAAGCGGGTTTCACAACACTGGAATGCTACACTAACTTCGCTGAACAGGTGAGAGAAACCAAACGCAAGCTTCTAGATTTCCTAATCCAGGCCAAGCGAGAAGGAAAAGCGATCGCAGGTTACGGGGCACCGGGGAAAGGAAATACTTTGCTCAATTACTGCGGTATCCGTACTGATTTTCTGGACTATACCGTTGATCGAAACCCTTACAAACACGGCAAGTTTTTGCCTGGAACCCACATCCCCATCTATCCCCCCAGCAAAATCCAGGACACCAAGCCCGATTATGTCCTCATCCTACCTTGGAACTTTAAAGACGAAATCATAGAGCAAATGAGCTTTATCCGAGATTGGGATGGACAGTTTGTTGTACCCATTCCTGAAGTAAAAATCTATCCTTGAAATGCACTTTATTCCAACTACTTTGAACGGGGCTTATATCGTTGAGCCAGAACGACGAGAAGATGAACGGGGCTTTTTTGCTCGCACATGGTGTCAGCATGAATTTATTGCTCACGGCCTTGATGCAAATCTGGTGCAGTGCAATATTTCCTTTAATGATAGAAAAGGAACACTTCGGGGAATGCACTTTCAGCTTCCCCCTTGTCCAGAAACTAAGTTAGTTCGCTGCACACAAGGCATTATCTACGATGTCATTGTTGATTTGAGACCAGACTCTGACACTTTTCTACAGTGGATTGCGGTTGAACTCAGTGCAGACAACCGCAAGGCTTTATATATTCCAAAAGGCTTTGCCCACGGGTTCCAAACCCTCGAAGCTAACACTGAAGTGTATTATCAAATGTCTGAATTCTACGCCCCTGAGTATGCTAGAGGATTTCGCTGGAATGACCCCAGTTTCAAAATTAAATGGCCTGAATCTGTTAATGCTATTTCCGAACGAGATCAAACCTATGCAGACTTTTCACTTGATCAGGCTCCTCAATTGACGATGTCACAGTTGTGATTGTTTTAAACAGCACGGTGCTTGCTGTATGAAAAGCGACCTATGAACAAGGACTTAGAAATGGATGATTCTAACTCACCCGGTTTAGAGATGTATCAATTAATCTCTGAACTCTACCCCATATGTCGCAGTATTACAGGAGATGGCGTTCGCAAAACACTACAAATTGTTCAGCACCATATTCCTTTAGAAACCTACGAAGTACCAACAGGAACAGCAGTGTATGACTGGCTAGTACCTAAAGAATGGAACATTCATGATGCATACGTCAAAGACCAGAATGGACATAAAGTGATTGATTTTCAATCATCCAATCTCCATATACTCAACTACAGCATTCCCATTCACAAAACAGTCCCTTTAGCTGAGTTAAAACAGCATTTGTTTACACTGCCTGACTATCCTGACTGGATTCCTTACCGCACCTCTTACTACGAAGAAACTTGGGGATTCTGCCTGACACATCACACGCTACAAGATCTCACAGAAGGCGATTATGAAGTCTATATCGATTCTTCCTTAAAAGAAGGTCATTTAACTTACAGTGAATATTTTATTCCAGGTTCAACACCCGATGAAGTACTTTTCTCCTGTCACACTTGTCACCCGTCTCTTTGCAATGACAATCTTTCAGGAATAGCGTTAGCAACCTATTTAGCCAAAAATCTTAGCTCACGCTCTTCTCTACGATATTCTTATCGGTTCATTTTTATTCCTGGTACGATTGGTTCTATTACCTGGCTCAGTCGAAATGAAGATCGAATTCATCACATTAAGCATGGACTAGTTATTGCAGGTGTTGGTAATTCAGGATCGTTAACTTATAAGAAAAGTCGTCGGGGAAATACCGAAATCGATAGAGCTGTCACGCATGTTCTACAGCACTCTGGCGATAACTATACAGTCAATGATTTCTCCCCCTATGGCTACGATGAGCGGCAATACTGTTCTCCAGGGTTTAACTTACCCATTGGCAGTCTTACTAGAACCCCTTTTGGGACTTATCCGGAATATCACACATCAGCCGACAATTTAGAATTTGTCAACCAAACATACCTGGCTGATTCATTCGCGAAGTATTTAGCCATTATTAATTTATTAGAACATAATCAAACCTACTTAAATACTAATCCAAAGTGTGAACCACAACTAGGGACAAGAGGCTTATATACAACTCTGGGGGGAAAACAAACCACTCCAGATGATCGAATGGCAATATTATGGGTTTAAATTATCAGATAAAC
>JAAUOM010000160.1 GCA_012034865.1 Acaryochloris sp. CRU_2_0
GCTGACCCAGGGTTTGAGATTTTACCGAAGCGATGGGTGGTCGAGCGAACCTTTGGTTGGCTCAATTGGTATCGTCGTCTGAGCAAAGATTACGAGCGTTTGACAGACATGAGCGAGGCGGCGATTTTATGCTGTGATGACCCGATTGATGCTCAAGCGATTAGCTGCCTAAAGGTTTACTTTATAAACAGCCTCTTAGTAGTTAGACCGCTAAACTATTGATGGGGGTTTAATCAGGAGCTTACTTCTAGTTAAATAGAAAAAATTTAGTTTCCATCACGAGTTCAGTTATAAATTTAATGATTCTATGAATATTAAAGCAGTTATTCATACAGCGGAAGAAGGAGGTTACTGGGCAGAAGTTCCTGCACTTCCTGGTTGCATTACTGAAGGAGACACGATAGATGAAGTGACGGCTAATTTAAAGGATGCTATTGAAGGTTGGCTCGATGTTGCTAATGAGCGCCAGATGGCTCAATCAACTGATCAAATAGTCGAAATTGCTGTATGAAATCAATTTCTGGCAAACGGCTTTGTAAAGTTATAGAGCGAAAAGGCTGGGTTTTGAAAAGAGTTACAGGCAGTCATCACATCTATGAAAAAATTGGTGTGGAACAAATCCTGTCAATTCCAGTGCATCGTGACCAAGATTTAAAGGTTGGAACATTGAAAGCGTTAATGAAAGTTGCTCAGTTATCTGAAGAGGATTTACGTTAACAAACCCTTTTTCATGGCGGTAAAGTAATCACAGTGGTTTAAGTCGCTATGCTGCACTGTCTAACTACTGCATGCACCGGAACGGAGCGTTACGCTATCTGTTGTGATTGAAAGTTTATCGCCGTCCGGTGATGCATCAACGATAGATTCGTGCAAGAGGTCTATTCTAGAACCCACATTCCGCAGGTTGACAATGTGATTCAGTAATTTTTGAAAACTTTATATAGCAAGGGTTGAATCCAAAAGCACCCAAAATCTTAGATGTGGCTAAAATCATCAGTTTCGTCATTTTGGCTACTTTTTAGATTTATTTTGTGCTTTTGGATACTTTTTTGAGCATAAAAATATCAAGCGCTAAATTGATGTAATCCTTTTCCTATATGCTTTATATCAGTTGGCCTATATATCCATTTTTAGCGAAATGAACCTGCGGAATGTGGGCTAGAAGGAAACTGACCTTGCATTGCTCGAGTCTGGGCAGACCCACCCCGCCCTGCGGGTAAATCTCCTGGGGTAAATTCATGAATCCAATAGGACTGCTATATCAGCGACTTCCATTTTAGAGGATCAACTATAGCGTTGACCTAAAGCGGCTTGGGCTTCTTCTCGATCATCAAAATGGATTTTTCTGTGCCTAGAATTTGGTAATCTTCATGGCCTTTGCCTGCGATCAGGATGGTATCACCCGCTTGAGCTTGGGAGATCGCAATCTGAATAGCCCTGCGCCGATCCACCTCCACTATCGGTTTGACCTCAGTAGGAATGCCAGCGAGGATATCCTGCAAAATTTGCTGGGGGTCTTCAGTGCGGGGATTGTCGGATGTAACAATAGTGCGATCGGCTAAGCGAGCAGCAATGCCGCCCATGAGGGGGCGCTTGGTGCGATCGCGATCCCCACCACAGCCAAACACACACACGAGCTGACCTTTGACAAACGGACGCGCTGCCTTGAGCACATTTTCTAAACTATCCGGGGTATGGGCATAATCGACAATGACGCTAATATCCTGCGCAGGGGAAAGGGTGATCTGCTGCATCCGCCCAGGAACCCCTGCAAACGTCGCCAAAGCTGGGGTAATTTGTTCTAGGGTCAGTCCCAGTGCTAGGGTCGCCCCCACCGCAGCCAGCAGATTGGACACGTTAAACTGGCCCACAAGG
Organism: Acaryochloris sp. CRU_2_0; assembly: GCA_012034865.1. Classification (GTDB taxonomy): domain Bacteria; phylum Cyanobacteriota; class Cyanobacteriia; order Thermosynechococcales; family Thermosynechococcaceae; genus Acaryochloris. The sequence goes on from JAAUOM010000160.1 coordinate 1,876, forward strand.
GGTGAAAAGAAGGAGGTTGTGCCTTGGGGAGTATGGAGTTGCCCCTGCACACCGGCGGTTTCGTAAGACAAATCACTGGTCCACAGATCTGCCGTGGGGTTGTCAATACTATAGGTCCAACATTGATCCTTGGGGACTTGACGGACTAAGCGTTGACCATAGGCATCATCCAGATTGAGAATGGCCCGCCCTTGCAAATAATCCGGACTAAACAGCAGGGCTTTGGCGGCAAAGTAATCTTCCATATTGTGGTGATAATCCAGATGATCTTGGGTCAAATTGGAAAATACGGCCACGGCAAACTGACACCCCCAGACTCGCCGTTGGGCGAGGGCATGGGAGCTAACTTCCATGACACCAAACTTACAGTTAGCGGCGACGGCTGCCGCGAGCTGTTGTTGCAAATCCACGGCAAACGGGGTTGTGTGGGTAGCCGTTACTTCATGACCGGGCCAACGGGCATACAGGGTACCAAACAACGCCGTGGGATGTTGGCTGGCACTCAACAGAGACTCAATCAAATGGGTCGTCGTGGTTTTACCATTGGTGCCCGTCATGCCCACCAGTTGTAATTTTTGGCTGGGATGGTCATAGAAGGTAGCAGCCACCTCTGCACAGGCTTGGGACATATCTTTGAGGGGAATCACATAGGCCGTGCCCCGCTCTGCTAGGTCTATTTGATCGGAAACCAGAGCCGCCGCTGCCCCCGCTGCTATCGCACTTTGCCAAAAGTTACCGCCATCGACACGGGTTCCAGGCATACCCATAAACAAATGGCCTGGTTGCACTGCCCAGGAATTGGTGGTCAATCCCGTAATGGTTGTCTCCAGAGCGGGATGGTTAGTGTCTAGCCCTGGTGTCACCCATAGATTTGCAGATAACTCAGCTAATAAAGATCGTAATTTGACCATACCCAAACTTTATCGATTGCCAAAGACGCTTAAAGATACTTTTGCAGAAATCGTTGCAATTGCTCAACGGATAAACGGGGAGACGGACGGGGAATCGGGATTTCTAGATTCTCCTCTGTTAAGGTCACCCCCTGACGCTTGCACAGAACAGGGATCTCGTATTGATACGCCTGAAACCACTGATCACGGCTGGTGATATCCCGAATTTCCAGTTCTAGGGGTGGATCTTGAATCTGCTCTATTTTTGCTTGCAACCCTTCACATAGGTGACATCCCGGCTTACTGTACAGAATCAAAGTAACCATAATTGCAGCATAGATAACATAACGCCCCATTCTCACAGAGAAACTGGGTCTTTGGATTTTAGCTTAGTATATTTCTGCATTTATGCCGCAACCCTTTAGAACTCCCAAAAAAGACAATAGTTCAAGGTTTTTACCTTTTACTTCTGCCTTTTTACCTCTGCCTTTTTACTTCTGCCTTTTTACCTCTGCACAGCATTACTAGTTGATGGCCTTAACGAGTTAGATTATCTTTGGGTTCTGCTTTTTGAGGGTCATTGAGGGCATGGGCAACATCTTGCATCAGATGGAGAGTTTGTTGATACCGCCGCATTTCTCGCTGTTCTAGAAAAATTTTGAGGCTTGTGGATAACGCCCGCAGACTCTCTTGGCGATTGCCCTGTTGACATAACACTAAGCCTTGATTATAAAAGCCTTCTGCCTGTTTTAAGCGTTGCTGTTGTTGCGTGACAGCAGGCTTGGCCTGGAACCTAGCGAGGGCGAGGTCATCTGCCCTAGAAGGGTGATTAGAATATCGAGAGAGGATGTTCAAGGACTCACCACAGTGAATACAAAATTGATTGCCGGGGCTGTTTCCTGCATGGGTACATGGCTTTTTGATAGGAGAGACGGCAACTGCCAAGGTCTGGTTATCACCCATAGGCAGGGACGCCTTAGCTAGAGAGGGAACATCCGTCACTGAGATCAGAGGGGAGGGGGGGGAGCATGGAGAGGTTGATGGGGAGAGTGAGGGTGGGGTTGTTGGGATGGCGGAGGGAGCGCAGAAGAGGGTCTATCCGAGGAAAGTTCAGGGGATTGCAGAGTCTGGGGTGGAGAAGAGGTAGTGGGCAGCGGCTGAACCGCATCTTGTACCAAGGGACTGTACTCAGACCATTCTGCTAGATCTTGCTTCAACGCCTTTAGGGTTGTGGAGAGTTCCCTGCTAAAATGGCGCATCAACTCCAAGGAATGGGCTCGTGCCCAATGAATGGCTTGATTCAAGTCCTTCATTGCTGCTTCAGTTTTTCCTAAAGCCCTGAAGGTTTGGCTGCGTTGGTAATACGCCTGAGTGTTGTGAGGATCCTGTTGAATAATTTGGGAGTAATCTGCGATCGCACTCTCTAGGTCACCGAGCTGATGGTGATCCTGGGCTTGTGCAAACCAATGTTCTAAGGAGGTTGACTCTAAAGGCAACGTCTTTGAGAGTGATGTGCGGTTTTCTGTTGTGGGTGATGCTGCAGCCAGCTCTACTGCGATCGCAATACTCTCTTTAAGAGTTCCTAGGGTATAGGGGGTCTCCACACCATTCCTAGCTGGGAGTAAGGTTTGGCGATTGGGCAAGGCTGGGGAAGTCTCTTTGAGCATCCCTAAGGCATAAGCCCGCGTATGGGCTGCTTGATGATTGGGATCATGCAGCAAGGTTTTACTAAAATCTTGGGAAGCTTTCTGTGCGTCTCCCAACTGTGCCCAACAATAGCCACGATAAAAATAGGCATCTGCAAGGCGAGGGTTCCGTTCAATCGCAGCCGTAAAATCCTCTACCGCTTTGGCTAACTCACCACTTTGACTGAGGAAAATCCCCCGCTGGCAGTAGGCATTGGCATCCTTGGGTACTCGCAGGATCACTTGGCTATAGTCGGCAAGGGCACCAGGATGATCCCCTAGTTCTGCCCGACTGTCTGCCCGCTGATAATACGCCTTAATGCAGTAGGGATTAAGGCGAATAGCCTGAGTATAATCTTGAATAGCCTGCTGAAATTGGCCGAGCTGTCGATAGTTGTTGCCCCGGTGGTAGTAGGCTTCGTCGTAATCCGGTAACAAGGCGATCGCCGCTGAGAAATCCTGAATAGCAGCCTCAAACTTGCCCAAAGAGTGGATAAAAACGCCTCGATTGAAGAAGGCTGTTGCCTTGCTGGGGTTAAGAGCAATAGCATCATCAAAATCAGCCAGTGCCCCCTCTAAATTGCCATTAACAGCCCGTTTATTAGCACGATTGATGAGGGCATCGGCATTCTTGAGATCATCGCCATACCCTTTGCCCAAGGAATCACCAGTGGCAGAAGGGGATGGGTTGCTCAGAAGTCTCCTTAGAAAAGCAGTCACTGGCAGGCTTTGGTTAAAAATTAAGCTAAACAGGATTTTTTAATTCTACCACCTGAGAAAAATTAAGGAACAATGAGTCTCCAAAGTTCTAAAGCTTGTTGGGATCCCTCTTGCAGAAGAAAACTCTGCACAGGCATACGGATCAACCGCTAGCATAGAGGATGACATTGACCTGCTATCCTCTGCATGTTGACCCAGATCAAACAGCTTGCTGAAACCCTTGCTCCCCGCTTGATTGAAATTCGGCGTCATCTGCACAGTTATCCAGAATTAAGTGGCCAAGAATATCAAACCTCTGCCTATGTTGCAGGAGTACTCTCTTCCTATGGATTGCATGTCCGTGAAGGGGTGGGCAAAACAGGGGTCATTGGTGAACTCCAAGGCAGCGGAGGAGATCCCCGACAGTTAGCCATTCGTACAGATATGGATGCCTTACCGATTCAGGAGATGACCCAACTCGATTTTGCTTCTCGCCATCCGGGAATTATGCATGCTTGCGGTCATGACGTCCATACCACTATTGGCCTAGGAACCGCAATGGTCCTCTCGCAATTGCCCGATCACATTCTGGGGAAGGTTCGTTTTCTGTTTCAACCCGCTGAGGAAACGGCCCAAGGGGCGAGATGGATGGTAGCAGACGGGGCGATGGAAAGTGTAGATGCTATTTTGTCTGTGCATGTGTTCCCGAATATTCCAGCGGGGACGGTGGCGGTTCGCTATGGAGCGCTGACGGCGGCGGCGGACAATTTAAAGATTACAATTATTGGCGAAGCTGGACATGGGGCTCGTCCCCATGAAGCTGTGGATGCAATTTGGATCGCGGCACAAGTAATCACCACCCTTCAGCAGTCCATTAGTCGCACCCAAAATCCTTTGCGTCCTGTGGTACTGACCATTGGTCAAATGAGTGGAGGACGGGCAGCCAATGTCATTGCCGATCAAGTCCAGATGAAGGGTACCGTGCGCTCGTTGCATCCAGAAACCCGATCCCAATTACCGCAGTGGATTGAAGGGATTGTCGCCAGTGTCTGCCAACCCTATGGCGCTCGTTATCAGGTCGATTACCAGGCAGGGGTGCCTTCAGTTCACAATACAGCCAGCTTAACCCAACTGATTGAAACCGCTGCCCAGGAAGTCTGTGGTTCTCAAAATGTGCGGGTCTTGACGGAACCCTCTTTGGGGGCTGAGGATTTTTCACTGTATCTTGAACATGCACCTGGTGCGATGTTTCGCCTGGGCGTTGGTTCTCCTGATCAGGTGAATCATCCCCTCCATCACCCCCAGTTTGAGGTGGATGAATCGGCCATTGTTACTGGTGTGATGACAATGGCTCATGCTACCCTCAACTATTGGCAGTAGAAGAGCTAAGAGTACTGTGAATTCCCAAAAAGAACTTAGCCAACAACGGAAAAATCGTTTGATTGCGCGGGCGCTGACTCCAGCAATTAAGGTGTGGTTGCGATCGCAACTCGACAGTATTGACAATCTCCAGCTAGACATCGATAGCAGCAATCGCGAGTTCCTCTCAGGCGCTATTCCCAAAGTTTTTTGGCAGCATCCCAGGCCGTCTACAAGGGGATTCACCTCAGCCAAGCCCAGGTGATGGCTGAAAATATCCGCACGAATCTGGGACAAGTTCTGCGAGGCAAAGCTCTCCAGCTCCTTGAACCTCTACCAATTGATTTAGAAGCGATCCTCACGGCCACTGATCTGAGGACATCCGCAGCGGCCCCTTTATTCCAATCCGCTTTACAGATGGGCCTCATCCCTTTACTGGCGCAGCAATTGAATGTCTTTTCCGACTGGCCCTTCCCCTGCTGGCAGCCTCTGGCTAATCCTCTAGCCGTCTCTCAAATCACCGTGTCAGCTTTGCGGATAGAACTGTCCCCCCAGCGCTTGCACATTCATGCTCAAGTTGCCCATCCCTCAGTGCCGCAGCCGCAGTGGGTGATCTTGAATACGGGCTTAAAGGTGGTGAATCCCCATGAATTGCAACTAGACAAGCCGCAAGGTTGTTTTCCTGCTACCCATCAATCCATGTCCTTGGCTCAACTCCAGAACTTTAGCTTTGCTTTAGGCCCCGATGTCTGCTTAGATCGGTTGCAAATTACCGCCGAGGCCATCCTCTGTCGAGGACAAATCAAAATCATGCCTGTCCAAGCTGAAGATTCAGACCTAGACTGAGAAGAAGGGATGCCTAAAAAGTGAGTTAAGTATGACCTATTGCTTGGGAATCATTACCCGCTATGGGCTAGTCATGGCAGCCGATTCCCGCACCAATGCAGGGGTCGATTATGTTTCTACGGCTCAAAAACTCTTTGATTTATCTCAACCAGGAGAGCGGGTGCTGTTGGTCTGTACCGCCGGCAATTTGTCCATGACCCAAAGTGTGTTGACCCTCATGCGGCGCGATCGCAAAGGTGAGGTAACGGGCAATCTTAACGAATTAACAACCATGTATGATATTGCCCATTATTTTGGCGAAAAAACCCGCCAAGTCCTTGATAAACATCAAGAATGGCTCAAAAAAGACAATATTAGTGTCAACTGTAGTTTTCTGGTCGGGGGTCAGCTACAGGGGGAAATCCCTGAAATGTATATGGTGTACAGCCAAGGCAACATTCTCCAAGCCACCCGCGAGACCCCCTACCTGCAAATCGGTGAGATTAAATATGGCAAACCGATTCTAGATCGCACCATCCACTATGAAGACACCTCCCTCGATGTCGCAGCCAAATGTGCTCTGCTTTCCCTAGATTCCACCATGAAGTCCAATATTTCTGTGGGTCCCCCCATCGATATAGCGATGTATGAAGCCGATACCTTCAAGGTGGGCTATCGGCTCAAACTCGAACGGGGTGATCCTTATCTGCTGCGGTTGCGGAAGTCTTGGGAAACCTCCTTAAGACAAGCCTTCAAAAAGCTCCCTGACCTGAGTTGGGACAACAACGAAGATCTAGACCCAGATAATTATCTGGCCATGACCGACATCTTGCCTTGATTGCAATAGGTCAGTAGGACCTACCGTGTCCACATATTTTAAGCCCACATTCCGCTCTTTCGAGAGCCAAAAAAATAATTAAGGCTCAAATCCTTGTATAACCATCACTTTGGCTTTTGAAGCTTCTATGACTCAATTCTCAAGTAATGTTCTTTATTGAGACTAGCACG
>JAAUOM010000040.1 GCA_012034865.1 Acaryochloris sp. CRU_2_0
TCATGGCGGTTCACTTGGTGGTCATCTCAGGCGTCAAACAGATTGTGAATCTGACGCCTGAGCGACGGCATATTCTCAAATTCTTTAGCAATAACTCTCAGAGATACTACCTCCTCCATGTACCTGATCCGTAATTATTTTTTGCCCTCCCAGAAGAGCGGAATGTGGGATTGAATCAAACCCTCACCATGTCTGAAAATTAACTCTTACTCAAATTAGGGTTAGCAGAAAAACGAACTGGGATTATTTGTGTGGGTGTTCAATCAGACTTTGGCGGCAATAAGCGTTGGGAAGACCGCTGCGCAACGTCGTCAAAGCCAAGCCCCAAAAAAAACTCCCGCAAATAGACGCTATCTTCGAGAACATCTAAGCGAAAGACAGCAAAGGGGAACCTCGGGTGAAACGTCTGAGTTTGGATTGCAAGGCAACCGTGAAGATTGGGGAATATTCACGCAATGGCAAAACTCGAGGTAATCCCATTGTGAGCATGGCAGGGCAGAGGCTGAGAAATATATTCCCTGTGGGGTTGCTGACGAAGATATCGGTTCTTTGCATATTCTCTTTGGTAGTTCCGCTAAAACAAGCGATTTTATTGTTGATACTCTGGAGTTTTGGTGGAGCCAGTTAACACCGTCAATCTAACAGGAAATTGAGATCATCCAACTCAAGGTCGATAATGGCTCGGAAAGCAGTGGCGTTCGCACCCAGTTTCTCAATCGGATGGTCGCGTTTGCCGACAGCACTGGAAAGACGATTCAACTGCTTTACTACCCGCCCTATCACAGCAAATATAATCCGATTGAGCGCTGCTGGGGCATTTAGGAGCAACACTGGAATGGTGCACTCTTAACGGATGTGTAAACAATGCTGGCGTGGGCACAGAGCATGATATCGAAAGGAATACATCCGATTATTGAACTCTCGCAAAAGACTTATCAAAGAGGTATTTCATTGACCAAGAAAGCGATGCGTGAGATTGAGAAAAGATTAGAGCGAGATCCTCTTTTGCCCAAATGGGATATCCTCATTCGACCCAATTAGAAGGTAATTTGTTTAATGAAAGTCTCCTAACGCCCTAGCGCAATCATGTGTCGTCTTCCGGAGAAGAGGCAGTTTGCGATATCGACGGAATCAGGAGCATGCAAAAAAACCTCAAGCTTTAACTGACAAGTTTGCTGCAAGGCTACCCAGAGGGTGACGGACGCTGGCTCTACTCGCCACAAGATCGAGCCAGATGAAACGAAGGGGAGGAGATCGCTAGATATTTGAGCAAATTTCACAGGTAAGGGAAAGGTTAACTTGCAAAGATATCCCTCTTTTGTCACTTTAGGCAGAGAGGATTTGAAATGACGATTTCTCATTGTCACCACGACCTATCAACAAGTCACCAGATCACGAAAAATCAACCTTGCGAATATTTTACTCCCAGAGTGACAGAAGAGGGATAAAGTTCAACATACTCTATCTGTAGACAGATTTTGGGAGAGTTAAGAGGGATGCCATTTCAATCTTGCGAGGGATTCGAAGCATCTTCTCTTTAAGGTACAACAAAAATTGAAATTACTCAGCGTGGTAGAAAACCCTAAAGGAAGGTAACGATGTCTCCCCAACAGCTTAATCAGAGCGTGCATAAGTGGGTTCACCGCATGCTCAGCGCATTGGTGCTGTCTTTAATAGTATTGATCAGTAGTTTAGGATTGCAAATGGGACAACCAGCGATAGCAATGGCTGCTCCCTTGACCAGCCACCCCCAGATGATGGCTCTGTTTGGTTCTAATCGTGCTAAACAGGTTGATAAAATCGCGAAAGAAGATGCTGATAAAACCTTCGGTGCGGGTACCAGCAATAAAGCAGAAGGAGCAGTCAAACAAGCTAAAGGCAAGGCTAAGAGAGATATTCAAAACACTCAAAGCGCACTTAAAGATGCTCAAGGAAAAGCCAAACAAGATACTGGCCGGACTCAAAACACAATAGGCGATGTTCAGTCGAAAGTTGAATCAGCGGCTGAAGGTGCTCAAGACGCAGTCAAAGGTTTGTTGAACCAATAATTTAGGTAAGTTTAGGCTTACCCCATCAATATTTTTTCACTAAAACAATCGGAGGTTACTCCATGCATAAAATTCGTGCCTACTTATCCCAAACTATTTTACTGAAAGGACTAGTTATAGCTTTTACCTGTAGTCTCTTCTTCATATCGAATGCTTTACCTGCTGCTGCTATTAGTGGCAGCTCTACCAGTGATCTTTCTGAAGGAATTCCCAACCTTGAAAACATTCAGAAAAATACTGAAGAGTATATGTATGGTTACAACAAAATGCCAGGTCTGAAGGAAACCCAAGAGCGATCTGCTCAAGGACCAAACGAAGTGCAAGGGGGAGCTGATCTTGACAAAATGTATACCCCTGAAAACTCTCAGGGTGCAACCACAACATTGGATACCATGAAACAAGGGGTAGACAAACTCTTGGGTAAGGATTAATCAATATTAAATTAGACCACAACTCAAAATGGGTTTAAGTCGACGTTTCTAGTTTTAAACTAGAAACGTTTTTTCTCAGCAAAAATAAATTTGAGACGAGTTTACGCTCTTTCAGCCGATCAATACTTCTCAATGAAACCTGATCTGAACGAGAAATCAAGGGTTCTAGCTTCTAAAAAATTTGAATTTACAATTTCTGGTTTTTTCTGGCTACAGAGATCCTTCTCAAGGTTGGATATTCGACGAGGGTAAACCTTTGCCCTGTTGCATTTGTAGGAGTCGCGATCGCACACCAGACTAGCTTCTTTAAGAAAGGCTTTTCTTTCTAAGGATAGACATCTGTAGCCTCTATAACCATCCTTTGGGAGGATAACTTTAACAGTGAACTTCTCTAGTCTAAAGCTATGAACAAAACACCAATGCGACGTCCTAAGGAGGCAGATCATGGGTATTGAAGATAGAGCAAAAGCCACAGGTAAAAACATTGAAGGTAAAATCCAAGAAGGGCTGGGCAAGGTAACTGGTGATCCTGGAGATCAAGCCGCTGGGAAAGCGAAGCAAGCAGAAGCACAAGTCCGTCATGGTACCGAAGATGTAAAAGATAAAGCCAGAGAAGCGAGAGATGATGCCAGAGACGCTATGGATTAACGATTCCTACAAGCTTGCCCTCTAGTTCCAGTCCCTGAACTTAAGGCCCAGGTTGCCAATCTCGGTTGTCTGGGCCTTCCTTATATTTTCCAAACATTTGCTCTCTATAAACTTTTACAAATTGCGTTATCCGTCATGATGTTCACTCAACCAATACGACGTCTGGCTATGCCTCTACTGTTGGCGTTAGTCTTGCTGATTACTCCGGCTTGTAGCACCTCAGCACCCACTGTGCAAGCGCCACAATTGTCCAGTCGCTATACCCAAATTGAACAAGGCAATACACCTGCGGGTCAAGACTTTGGAGCTTGGATTACCCAAACGAGCAAGGGATTGATTACAGATGCTTATGTTCGTGACAACAATAAATTGGGAGTTGTGATTTCTAAGGATGTTCGTCCTAATGAAGTCCGAAATCTGACGAAATCTTTGGTTCAGGGATTTCACAAGAATTTCCCTAAGCAGGACTTGACTGTCTTGATGTACGCCCCAGATAAAAAGCTAATCTTAACGGCTCAGTATGACAACAAAAATCAGCAAATTCAGTATCAATCTTAGGAGATCTTCCAATGTCTAGTAGTGATAAGTATAAGCGCGAAATCATGAACGATTTGGCTGCTGGTAATACCGAATCGTTAAGTGATGATTCTACTGATATGGCTCAGGAATATCAAAGTTTTGACGATTTTGCCCAACGGTCTTCTCGGGAAGAGCGGCGGGGCTTATTGGGGCGCTCTTTGCATCATGAAAAGATTTCACCCACTCAGATGGAACCAGAGTTAAAAAAAGCGATCGCACAAATTAAACCCAATCAGCGGGATGATGTCGCCCGTGAATTTTTTAAACATCTCAAACAACGCGGCCTTAGCGATCGGGATCTCGAACGCCAACTGGGTCTTTCTACACACAATCCCAAGCGGATGACAGCAGAAGATGTCAGTAAGTTAGCCAATTTTGCTTACCATAGCCATCCGGATACATTTCGAGAAGTTTTGGCTGATCAACCAGCTCTCCTTAAATTCCTCAGCAACCCTATGATCGGCGCAATTATGGGGATCGTCGCTTCCAAATGGCTAGGACGGAAGAAAACGTAAACCGGATGATGAGGCCGATAATGGGGAGCTGTTCTTCAGTTCGCAACTGAGGTGTTGGCACTGAGGACACTCCCTAATGATGGATCTGCTGAGGTTTGAAAATGAAATAAGAATGGGTTCAAAATTAAGATGAAGACCTATACCTGTGGGTGTGGCAATACGCTATTTTTTGAGAATAGCTACTGCGTTCAATGTCAACGTCCAGTGGGCTGGTGTCCAGGCTGCGATCGCGTGACTGCCCTTCTAGACCTCGGCAATAATAATTATCAATGTGCCCATTCCGATTGCCAAACACGCTTGACTAAATGCCACAACTATCAGGTTCATCAAGTCTGCAATCGTTGTATTCGTAGCACTGAGATCAACTCATCCCAAGCACTTTGCGATTATTGTCAATATACTGAAATTATTCCAGATTTATCTGTCCCTGGTAATCGTCAACGATGGTACGAGCTAGAAGTGGCCAAGCAGCGCCTGCTCTATACCTTAGAAGCTTTGCAGCTCCCCTTTGGCACGGCTACAGCAGGATTTGACCCTCCCCTTTCTTTTGATTTCAAGGGGGATATTATCCTCAAAGATGCCCTCTGGCGTACCCTAGGTAAAGGCCAACGCGTTTTTACCGGACATGCTGACGGCAAAATTACAATTAACATCTGCGAAGCTGATGATGAAGTCCGAGAACAGCTGCGGGTGGACTTCAACGAAGCCCAACGTACCTTAGTGGGCCACTTTCATCATGAGATTGGTCATTATTATTGGCAACTTTTAGTTACAGAAGATTGGCTGGATCAGTTCAAGCATGTATTTGGGAACCATGAAAATCCTCCCTATGGAGATACGCTGGATCATTACTATGAAAGCGGTCCTCCTGAAAATTGGCAGCAATATTATGTCAGTCCCTATGCAACGATGCATCCTTGGGAAGACTTTGCTGAGACCTTTGCTACCTATCTAGATATGGCAAGTGTGTTGCATACAGCCGCGCATCATCAAGGTTCCAAAGGCACTCTATACTTGCAGACTACTCCGTTCGACGACATGATTGCTGCTTATAGACAACTGGGCATTCTGCTCAATGAATTGAATCGCACCTTAGGACTTATTGACTTTATCCCTGAAATTTTTACCCCAGCAGTCATCAAAAAGCTGAGATTTATTCACGATCTTGTTCGATCAGCTCAAAAAACAGTAATCAGAAACTTCTCAGATTGCTGGAGTACAGCTTAGGTCATAAAACCTCTTTTGAATAAAACTTTCAGAGACTTTGAATTGTATTTCTTTACTTTAGATCAATTTATGCCTAAAGGTAGATTGCTAAGCATTTAAATTCATCTAAATTAAAATATATTATATGTTCCTCTCCATACATAAGTTCTTAGAAGTATTAAACTCGAAAATAGGGAAAAAGCAATGAACAAATATGATAGAGAAGATGCTCGATACGAGCAAGGATACATATCGGGAAGGCAAGCCAATAGCAACAATACCGCGACAACAATTGTAGTTGGAATTATTACTGCTACCGTCTTGTGTGTCGGTGCATGGTTTGTTCTGACTCAAACAGGTCTAAGAACAGGAGATGACACCGACGTAATTAATGTTCCGGCTCCAGAAGCTCCAAAAGCTCCAGAAGCTCCTAAACCACCTGATGTCAATATCGAAGTGCCTCAGCCGGAAATTGTTGTTCCTACGCCAAAGAGCGATGTCCCTTCACCTAGTTTACCCACTAATGAAAATTTAGAGCCAAGCCCATCGAAGCAGTCTGATTCATAAATACTATGTGTGCTCCCCATTAAGTGATTATGTTGTTCTTTAAGTTATTGAAAAACTAAATTTTATGTCAAATCCTAATTTGAACCGATCTGATCTGACACCTGCATCAGACGAAGAAATCATTATTGATCAAGAAATACGTCACCCAGATGGTGCTATGCATAGACATAGAGAGACTTTACGCCAGAACGATCCAGCCTTGGAACAGCGACTTGAACGAGAGCGATTGGAAACGAATCGCCAACTCAAAATTCGCGATAATGATAATGCGGCTCGCGGTCTTTTAATGGGTGTAATTATCACTAGTATTTTAGGGTTAGGCATTTTAACTTGGTTCTTCTTCACTAATCGCCAAGAGACAGAAACCACCCCGGTGGTTGTCCCTGTCCAACCTAAACCGTCACCATCCTCTTCTCCACCGGATATCAATATCACTGTACCTATCCCCTCTAACGCTACTGAAAGCGGAACAGAAACAGATCCAACTCAACCAACGACTATCCAAACTCAACCTGCTCCAGTACAGCCTCAACCGTCGTCATCCAGTCGTCCAAGTGAGGTAACGGCTCCAGCAGCCAATCCAGAAACTGTAGATTCAGTGCCGACGAACTCATCAAGTTCTAGTGAGCCAGTTCCTTCTACTTCTGCCGAACCTTCTTTTGAAACAAAACCTTAATCATCCGTTTTACAGCATACTGGCAACATGATTTTAATAGGACAGTTGTCTTGATTACCCTATTTCTTTTGGAGCCTTTGTGCCAGGAATATTACAGCAGTTTGCAGCTTGGTAGGGGTTCACTTCAGTGAGATGCCCATCTGCATCAGCAGCAAAAAGCCTATTCTGGGTTCAGACGCTGTTCGAGGAACCAGAAGAAGGCATTAAATGCGATCGCAAGTCCACCCACCGCAATGGTTCCCGCCCAGATTTTGTCATAGCGTCCTGCTTGAGCAATACCTTCAAAGAGCAATACGCCTAAACCTCCTGCCCCAAATTTGGCGGCAATCGTGCCCAAAGCAATGATAATAGTCACACTCAAACGCACCCCTGCCAACACAACCGGGAGCATTAGGGGGACCTTTACCTGCCACCAGCACTGCCAACTTGACATCCCCATTGCCTGGGCAGCGACCAGTAGGGATGGGGGAATAGACTGTAACCCTACTAAGATACTTCGCACTAGGATTACCTGAGCATAGAGGATCATGGCGGCAATGGCCGTCGTCGCACTCAATCCAAACAGCGGGATTAACAAAATCATCAGCGCTAAACTGGGAATCGTATAGATGATGCTTAATAAACTCATCACTGACCCTTGCCAGCAAGGATAGCGGTAGACAATCCCAGCAATGGCGATCGCTGTCCCTCCTGCAAATCCCAAGGCAATACAGGTCATTTGCAGATGTTCTAGCAGTAATTCTGCCAAAATACCTGGATTTTGCCACAAATAATCCATCCGTGAAATTTTAGAACTAGACAATCCCTTGAGAAAACCCCATCTGTAAGAATGGCAAATTCGTGAGCGGTTTTATCTTAGCTTTGGCCGAGCTTGGCGGAGAATATCCTGAGCCGATTTCGCCCCTAAGGCGGGTTTGGCGGGGGGTTGTACGGTCTGCATAGGCTGTTGCTGGCTTGTGGGTCTTGCTTGGCGCAGAATGTCCTGGGCTGATTTCGCTTTAGGCATGAGCTGAAGTTGAGACCGTACTTTCTGGACAGGCTGAGTTGAGGTCTTTGGCCTTGCTTGGCGCAGAATAGTTTGTACTGCTTTGGCTCCAGGCGTTAGCTGCACAGGCGATCTCGCAGGTTTTGCAGGCTTGGGTTTAGAGTCTCGCTCAGGAACATGCCTATACTCGTCAAATACAGGATAATCATAGCCTGGGATGACATAAGGATATCCAAATTCGTTGAATCCGTACCTAACCCAAGGATGTCTGCGGTGAGTCCAAGGATGTATGGGGTGAAAAGGTTGATGATGAAAACGGTCAATGCCATGCTGATAAAGAGCAATGGGAATACCCAGATTAACCCACTGATCAGGCATAGAGCTATCGGCATTAGATTCTTGACGTCCGTGAATAGCAATCACATGACCATACTGATTGAAAACCGGGCCTCCACTCATCCCACTACGAGTAAAGTTGCTATAGGCAATGCCATATCCATTTTGTCCTACTTCGGGGAGAATGGTCGTCACTTTACCCGGCATAATAAAGAACACAGGACTTTGAATGTTGAGTCCCGGTGTTGGATAGCCCGCTACATGGACAGTATCCGCTTCTCGAACTTGTTCAAAATCCCCTAGTGGCGCAATATCAAAATCCTCACGACTTTCAAACTGAAACCTGGCCAAATCTACATTGGGCAACCTTTGAATATTTTTAATTCGATATTGAAATTTGTCTTGGATCGTGACGGTGTACTGGGCATTTCGAGCTAACACATGAGACGTTGTCAGGACTGTGTAGGTATTGTCTTGCTCAGCAATAATCACTCCAGAACCAAAATTCTCAGAATCATTGATATTTTGAATCAGGACAGTTGTGTTTCTGGCCGTTTGATGAACCGCTGCCTCTCGTTTGAGCTTAATCTCGTCTGCTGTTTGAGCCAAGACAGGAGAGTAGGTATCAAAAGGCTGGGCTAGGGCTATCATTGTTCCAAGTAGCCCTACTATCAATGTATATCGGGGTTTCATGATTACGCTTACCCTTGAATGCAATACATAAGTAATATTTCTCTAGCATCAACGTGTGCAGAGTGATGCAAACACTACAGACCCATGCTTGCTAGCTGGCTAGTATAAATCTAGCTTAGCGATTTTCCAGCCAGTTCAGCACGTTGGGTTCTTGGTACATTAACCAACTCGGGGAGCATAACTACAGTATATCTGTAGCTCACTTGTGATAGAGCAAGTCTTTAGTTGTGCTGGCTGCTGGGATTCGTTGCTTTATCAACCCATGAGTATTGTTCAAATTCTGTTTGGTTGCAAACACTGAGACGATCTCAAGTCTGCTAAGGTGGCATTGCCTGTACAAAAGAGTACCGTTTCTAGCTCGGCAATCAGCAGCTCCATCAGGGTGTATACAGCCGTCTCTGATTCATGGGCAGCCTGGAGAAACGGGTAAGCCATGCCAGCTAAATCGGCTCCTAAGGCGAGGGCTTTGGCAGCATCTAAGCCATTGCGGAGTCCACCAGAGGCGATCAAGGGAATATCGGGGGCAACTGCTCGAATAGAGGTGACACATTCAGCAGTGGGCAATCCCCATTCAGCAAAGGTTTGGCCGAGGTGATGTTGACGCAGATCGGTGGCTCGTTCACCTTCCACTTTGGCCCAAGAAGTACCACCAGCCCCAGCAACATCAATGGCGGCTACGCCTGCTGCGATCAGCCGCAGAGCAAGGTCAGAGGAAATGCCATTGCCGACTTCTTTAACGATGACGGGCACGGGGAGGGTTTGGCATAATTGCTCGATTTGGCTGAGGAGTCCGCGAAAGTTGGTATCGCCACGACTTTGAATACATTCTTGTAAGGGATTCAGGTGCAAGATCAAAGCGTCAGCGGCGAGTAAATCAATGATCTGACGGCAGGTGTCTGTGTTATAGCCGTAATTGAGCTGAACCCCCCCCAGATTGGCCAACAGGAGAATATCTGGAGCGTGCGATCGCACGGCAAAGGTATCCGCCGCTTGAGGATGTTCCACGGCGATCCGCTGCGATCCGACCCCCATCGGAATTTTGAAGTGTTGGGCAACGGTAGCTAAACGCTGGTTAATGGTTTTGGCTAGCTCCGTGCCACCCGTCATTGATGAAATCAAGAAGGGTGCGTCTAGAGACTTTCCTAAAAAGGTGGTGGATAACTGGATATCACTCAGGGCTAGCTCCGGTAAACAGCAATGGCTAAACCGATAGCATTCAAATCCCGTCGTCACGGTTTTACACTGAACTTTGTCATCTAAACAAATGCGTAAATGATCGGCTTTGCGAGTTTGGATGGCATCGTCTGAAATCTGAGAAGGAGAAGTCACTAAGATCAAATCAGGAATAAAACATCCACCGGAAGGATGTCTATGACAACATCACGACTAGCAGCTCTCTCCATTATGCAAAAAAACTGGATTTTCAGGTCATGCCAAAACTTTGGGTCG
Source organism: Acaryochloris sp. CRU_2_0 (assembly GCA_012034865.1). Lineage (GTDB taxonomy): Bacteria > Cyanobacteriota > Cyanobacteriia > Thermosynechococcales > Thermosynechococcaceae > Acaryochloris. The sequence continues at coordinate 10,134 of JAAUOM010000040.1, forward strand.
TGGGGCACACTTACAGAAATCTGTTATCTTCTGCTCCAGACTTTGGGAACTAACAGAGGTAGAAAATGAAAGTACTGCTGACGAGTTTGTTTGTGGTTTTGCTGGAGGTTGCATGGCTGTTCTTCGCTGCCCTTCCTGCCCCTGCAACAACCTGGGAATTAGCGGCTGAGACTGAGCAAGGTTTAGTTCGCCAATATTTTGATCGCGATTCCATTGATAGGTCAGGGACAGAAATTACCGTGAAGAGTTACTACATTGATGAGCGATCAAGCCCCCAACGGACTGATTACGTAACGGCCTATGATTGTGCTGTTTACCTATTTAAGGATATGGAAATCAATGGTCAATCTACAGATAGCAGTTGGCAACCGCTAGTGGCTGATCCACTCAATGAAGCGCTTCGCGATCGCCTCTGCGAAGAAAGTTAAAGGGACATGACTCATGATAACACAGATATTAATTGACCCTTAGAGCCACCAACAATCACGATCAAGCTTTAGCGTCATTTGTATCTAGAAACTGGGATAGCCTCCAAATATTCTGGGCTATACTTGTCAAGGCGATTGAGTTCCATAAAAAAAGGGACTCAACGTTTTTTTGTTTGATGTTTTTGAGATGATCAGCGGGATGCTTCCTCTGTTTGCAACTTTCATATGGATACAGACTTCAGCTTTACCCATTGCACCACCAACCTTACCCCCAACTCAGATCCAATCAGCATCTCCCTTTACTCAAAATTTACCCCTTGCTCAAACCGCCCCATCTCAACAAACCGGCGATCTTCAGACACAGATTATCCAGCAAGCCGTTGAGTTTCGCGCACTCCCTGGCAAGCTAGACAAGGTGCCTGTCTTCAATAGCAATAGTCCTGAGGTGCTTAGGCGATCGGGAATATTGTTGTCTACCTTTCCCCCCATGGGAAAGCGTCAACCCAGTGCCCATCTCAATTTTGCCTTTAATGGCCGCTTCGATATTTTTGCTCACCATGTTGCTAAAACCGATCGCCCCGATGATACACCCACCCTTTATCAAGGAATTTTGCTCTATAACCCCAGTCGCACCCGCAGTATTACCATCAAAGTTTTGCAATCGGCTACTTTCTTGGGAACACCCGATGCCCCCTTTATTGAATTACCTCCTCAGGTCAATAATGATTTTGGCAGAATTTTTTCTGGACCCGGTGGACGAGTAGTGGATCACGTTTTAAGAGGGCGTCGCCAAACCCACTGGCCACCCGTCATTTATTTGCGTCCAAGTCAAAGTCAGATGCTGATGAATCTCCCCATTCCTGTACCGCGCACCTTGACCGCTAAACAACCTGTCAGAGGGCCAGAGGCGCAAAAGGCCAATGCCCTAGCTCTCGCAACTAACACGCTTCCTCGCAATACGGCTTCATCTTCTAACACTCGCTCTACCTTGGCTCATTTACAAACCGATGGGCCTGTGTATATGGCCAGTATGGCGATGTTAGCACCCTTCAATGCGGATGGGACTGAAGCTATTCCCACCAAAAGAGATTGGGAGCAGTTATTGATTGATGGGGAACTACTCTCTCCCCGTGATCTATCCCCTTCTCCTTTAACGCAAAGCACCGAGCCGTTTTACTATGGTCGAGTCGCGGGGGTCAGTCGAGGTTCCCTCTGGAAAGCCCAACTTACAGATGATGCTACTAGTCAGCAGTTAACCATTCCCAAACCTGGCCACATGTTTGCCTACGGTCTGAACACATTGCAAAGGGGAACCTTTGGAACAGGACAAGTGCAAAGTGCGCCCATGCTAGTGCGATATCCAGATACTGCGTATCTGGCTCATGGTAATTACGGGATTCACTACGATCTAACCTTGCCACTTTACAATCCCACTTCCCAAGACCAGAAGGTTGTGATTGGTATGCAGACCCCCCTAAAGCACGATCGCAACGCAGCAGGTCTTAATTTTTGGCGATCAAACACTGCGCCTGTCTTTTTTCGCGGTACTGTGCGAGTGCGGTATAAAGATGATGAAGGCAATCCCCAGTTGCACTACGTTCACCTGGTGCAAAAGCAAGGTCAAGAAAGTGAACCTCTCGTGGCCTTAACCTTAAAACCAGAGGAAAATCGATTGGTGAATGTGGACTATATTTATCCACCCGATGCTACGCCGCCGCAGGTTCTTACAGTTAAAACAGACCTATCCTTGATCGCCGGAGTTAGGTATGAGCCTAAATGTTGAAATTTTTGCTGATTTGTCACCGTTAATTGATCGTGCTTTAGAGCTGACTTTAGGGGCAATCCAAGCTGCGATCGCCCAGCGGGGGCGCTTTACCATCGCTTTGGCAGGGGGCAATACCCCCCAACCCTTATACGAGCAATTGGCAACTCAAGATCTGCCGTGGCAAGACATCTTTATCTTTTGGGGAGATGAGCGCTATGTGCCGATGTCCGATCCGCAGAGCAATGCGGGCATGGCGGCGAAAGCCTGGTTAAATCAGGTTAATATCCCGCCAGAAAATATTTTTCCCATGCCCACCCAAGCCCCAGATCCACAGGAGGCTGCTCAAACCTACGCGCAACAGTTGCAAGCCTTTTTCCGGCCAGACGCCCCAGAATGGCCTCGTTTTGATTTGGTGTTATTGGGATTAGGATCCGATGGTCATACCGCCAGTCTGTTTCCGCACACGGCGGCGTTACAGGTGTGCGATCGCACCGTCACAGTGGGCAGCAAAGAGGGTCAACCTCGCCTAACCCTCACGGTACCTATCCTCAACGAAGCTCGATGTATCCTATTTCTGGTTACAGGTGCCAATAAACAAGAAGCCCTCACCCAGATTTTTGCTGAACAATCCGATGCCACTCAGTTTCCAGCCCGGTTAATTCAGCCCAGGGATGGCCAACTGTTCTGGTTGCTTGATACTGCGGCTGGAGAACCCCTTAAAAACTACAGATAAACTAGAGTATTAACTACACAATTTCAGTCAAATTAGCCCTCAACCTGAGAATTCAGATTAAGTTACCCAATCAATTGGGTACACTCTATGAAGCACAGCCATAGTAACTGGAGTGATGTTTTAAGTGATAAAGATCTAGCGTACCTCCATAATTCTCAGGAGCATGGTAACTACGATTATCTCTTGTACTATGTGGGAAATAGCGACAAACTATGATTATTTGTCCCCATTGTCTTCATCAAAATCCCAATAACACACCCACTTGTGAAGTGTGTCAAACTACCTTGCCCACCGCCAGTAGCTGTCCAAACTGTGGTGCATCGATGCAGTTGGGGGCTCAATTTTGTGGTCAATGTGGTTTTAATCTTGCTGTGGAGAATAATCTTGTAGAAGCAGAAAAGCTCCTCAACTCAGAACACCCCGATCCTCCTGCACCATGGCAATCCGAGCCAGACAACCCCTTTTTATTTCCCCCTTCTCAGCCTCCCGATCCGTTAGTCGTACCTGATTTTATTGAGGAGCAAGCCTCTGATTATCCCCCTCAGACCCAATATGGACAACCCGATGTTAGGTTACCTTTTGGCTCACCTACCCCGCTAGTTTATGCTGAATTGGCTCCCCAACCCAGCCATTCTCAGACCCAATTGCAACAACAAACGGTTCAGCTCATCCATATGCAAACCAACACCACCCTAGATCTGCCCTTAAACTTAAAGCTGATTCATCTGGGTAAACCCAATAAGCGGGTTCCTCCAGACATTGACGTTTCCAGTTTTCCGAATGCTGAAGTTGTTTCTCGCGTTCATGCGGACATTCGGGTTGAAGGGGGTCATTATTTCATAGAAGATGTGGGTAGCTCCAATGGTACTTACATCAATAACGTGCCACTATTACCAGGGAATCGGCATCGATTGCGCTTAGGCGATCGCATTGCCCTGGGTAAAGGCAACTTAGTTACTTTTGTGTTCCAACTCAATTGATACCGTGATTACTCTAACGCTCCTACATCCCGTACAATCAACTCCCGTTCAAAGTTGGAGCTTTGAGCAAAATCCTGTCATTCGCATTGGTCGAGCTGTAGATAACCATGTCGTTCTCTATAGTGCGGTGGTTTCCCGCTACCATGTCGAACTCCGGCAGACAGGAACGCAGTGGGAAGTGGTTAATATCGGCACCAATGGCACTTATCTGGATGGTAAACGGGTTCACCAAGCTCCCCTCGCCGATGGCAACATCATGCGTCTGGCTCGCTCTGGTCCCAATATTCAAGTCCATATTGATCAAAGCGATAGTGTTGAGGAACATCGCCAACAGCCTGAGGTTAATACCTCAGCCTATGCCCCTAGTTCACCCACCCAAGCCCAGTCTCGCTCATCTTTAGAAGCGGTTGCTGCTTCCTCCGCAGTGCCTGCTTCCGATAGCCGTAATGCGGAGCAGCCGTTTCGAGCGGTGGGACGCTCCCCTTTCCCCCAAGCGTTGCAAAAGGATCTGCAGAATTTTTTTTATCCTTGTTCAGACAATGGCTTACACCCTGCAGTTCATTGTCAAGAGTTACTGACCCATAAAGGTTCCTTAGTCTGTACCGATTGTGGACTGCCCTTGAAGGTATGGCGACAAGTGGGTCAATACTGTATTCTCAAACCCCTGGGCACAGGTGATAATACCTTTATTGCTTGGCGTGACGGGCATGTGGTGATCCTGAAAACCCTCCAACAGGAATGGCTCGATCATCAAGAGGCTTTGCTGGCTTTTCAATCACAGGCAACTCAACTATGTCAGATGAGCCATCCCGGTATGCCCAAAATTTATGAAGCCTTTGAAGCGGAAGGTCAACCTTATCTCGTTAGTGAGATGATTTATGGCCAAAACCTGAAACAATGGGTGTCTGAGCGTGGTCCCCTCTCGCAAGTGCAAACCATTCAATGGCTGACAGATGTCTGTGACGTCTTAGACTATCTTCACCAACAATCTCCTGCTGTCATTCATTGCAATCTTAAACCTGCTAATCTGTTACGACCAACCATCCCTCACGGGTTCAAAGAGGTGGTATTGGTCAATTTTGGTGAGATGCAACTTTTGAGTCCCGATGCCGGTACATTTATTGGCTCCGTGGGCTATACCGCCCCTGAGCTGCAAGCGGGCAAAGCTGTTCCCGCTTCTGATCTTTATGCTTTGGGAGCTGCCTTAGTGTATATTCTCACAGGCCAAGAACCCGATGCCTTTTATCGACTAGGGGATGAAGAGTTTCGATTGCATGTTGAGGATGTCCCGCGATTAAGTCCTGAAATGGCTGTTTTGATCCAGCAATTGACCCATCCCCACCCCCTAGAACGCTATGCTTCTGCGGCTGACGTCGCCCAAGCGATGAAAGCCCTTTTGCCTTAGTCTTTATTACCCCGCCGCCACATCTCAATGGGGAACAACATTTCAGATTATCCGTCTCCTTAAAAGGTCATACAGGGACTTAAAGAATGCGGTCTAGACATTCTTATAGCTCTCAACAAACCTTGGGCAGGAGTCACGGTGGATGGGTTGGGCAGGACTCAAACGCTACACACAGTATAGGATGATCGGCTTCATCGCCAGTCTCAGCCTTGCTTACCTAGGCGTTTGTTTATTTTTCTTTGTCCGTCAAGAAGCACTGCTTTACAATCCTAAACGAACCTTGGTGACGGTGCCGAGTAACCGCCCGTTCCATTTACCATTCAAGATGTGACCCTTCCCGTGGGCACTGGCTCAGACTATCTTCGCGGTTGGTGGATTCCAGCACCTCAACCGGACGAGATGGTCGTTATTCTTCCCCATGAACCCAAAAAATTGTCAATGAGCCTAAGGTGATTCTCTATTTCATCGGCAGGGGGGGCAATAAAGGATCTTACTTGCCACGAGTAGAAGGGTTTCATCAATTGGGGTTTTCAGTCTTGTTGGTGGATTATCGGGGGTTTGGGAATAGTCATCCTCGTCATCCCAATGAATCGAGGCTATACGAAGATAGTCAGGCAGCATGGCACTATTTAACCCAAATTCGCAATATTCCTGCCCAGGACATTGTCATCTATGGAGAATCCCTGGGTGGGGCTGTAGCCGTTGATCTGGCAGTGAAGCAGCCAGATGCATCTGGATTAATTGTGCAAAGTTCGTTTACTTCTATGCCAGCCATCGTCAAAGAAACAGGCTATTTTCGGCTGTTGCCTGTGGATTGGATCTTGACGCAACGATTCAATTCCTTGGCCAAGGTGCGATCGCTCAAAATCCCTGTGTTGTTTCTGCATGGAACTGCCGATACCGTTGTACCTTCTTGGATGAGCCGTTCTCTGTATCAGGCCACACCACCAGATATACCTAAGGAACTCTTGTTTGTGCCAGAGAGCGGCCATTTCAGTATTTACCGGCCTGGAGCATATTCGTATCTACGGGCAATTCAGCGCTTGATCCATGAACCGCGATCGCAAGTTATCAGCCGCTAAGGGGTTGATCTTTTAGCCCATCGCCAACGCTCCAATTAAGGTTATGAGAGGAATGAGTCCAAACCACTCCCTTCCGAGGCTAGGGAGTACCATCGGTGGCCACGGGTTATCGGAACGGGGGCGAATACAGTAGCCCCCCTTTACTCCAGAGTTGGTTTTGGCTCCTAGGCAAGTTCAGCTTGGTTCTTGGACCTAAATTGCGATCGTAGATTTCACCATAATTGCCGACATGCTTGATCACCCGCGCCGCAAAATCATTACTGAGACCCAAGCTTTTACCCAGGTTGTCTTCCGTGCCTAGGAAGCGTTTGATGACAGGGTCCTCGCTATTGGCAAAGGACGCCAGATTACCCTGATTGATGCCTAATTCCTCTGCTTCAATCGTAGCGTTGACAACCCAGCGCACCACATCTGCCCACTGGGCATCCCCATCAGCGACGGCGGGAGCAAGGGGTTCTTTGGAAAGGACTTCATCCAAAATCACATGGTTCTGAGGGTCAGAGAAAGCAGTGCGTCGAGACACAAGCTGAGAGCGATCCGAGGTGACCCCATCGCAACGCCCTTCCCCATAGGCACCATAGGTAGCATTGATATCTTCATAGACGACGGGTTTGTAAGTTACTTTCAGCTTCCGCAGTTGATCGGCGAGGTTTTTCTCGTTGGTGGTTCCTGTTTGGGCACAGATGGTGCGATTTTGCAGATCTTTGAGGGTTTTAATACCACTATCAGCCTTGACCATTATGCTTTGACCATCATAGAAAACGACAGGGGCAAAGGCCATGCGGACAGAACTGTCTCGATCTAAGGTCCAAGTTGTGTTACGACTAAGGACATCCACTTCACCCGTTTGCACCGCCGTAAATCGTTCTTTGGCATTTAAGGGGCGATAGTCAACGGCATTGGGGTCGTCAAACAAGGCGGCGGCAATTGCCCGACAAATATCTACATCTAATCCTGAATAGTTACTCTGTTCATCGACAAAACTAAACCCAGGCAGCTCACCGCTGATGCCACAGCGCACCTTCTTTTGACTCAAGACTTTCTGGAGTCGACCCTGTGCATTGGTTGGGTTGCTAGATCCTGATGGTTCGGAAGAAGTGTTACAACTGACTACAGACAAGGCTACCAGTAGCCCAGCACCGAGCAAAGAAAAGTTTTTAAGCATAAGGGATATCATCTCTATTTTCTACAGACTGGAGGTCATAGAGCCTTTGCGGTTCCTCAATTAGCCTACAGCCTTGGTTTGAGAAATCAATGTTTTTGATCATTGACAAGGAAAGGGGATTGTGGAGGTAAAGGCAGAAGTAAAAAGGTAAAAAGCAAAAAGGGAGGTACTCCCGTGCCCTTGAGGTTAGGGTAAGGGGGCGAAAACGACGGGGAATTCGTCTCCGGCTTTAGCGGCGACTATCTGCACGAGTTGGGTGCGTTGGTTGCGATCTCCAGAGCGCAGGAAACGGACGGTGCCAGAAGCTCCTGGGGCTGAGAATTTGGGGTTGGCTAAGGTGGCTTGGATGCCAGATCGGTCTTGGGCTTCTTTGAGGGCTTGAATGAGGGCTTGAGCGGCATCGTAGGTCATCGCTGTTCGCCAACTGACATCTCCTCCCCAGAGTTGACGGGCCATTTTCGGGAAACTGGCAGTGCGATCGGCGGCAATATGCCAGGGAACGGCGAGAACCATTCCTTTGGCATCCGTTCCCCCTTCCTGTAAGGTGGTGGAGCGGTAGGGGCTATCGCCTCCGAGGAGGGGTAAGCGCCCTCGGTTGGCTTTAATCACGGCAAAAGTCTGGGGTAAGGTTGCTGAATTGGGGAGGAGAACCATCACCTCGGCTCCGCGTTGTTGAGCCTGCTGGTACACCTCCTCTGCTTTAAAGTTAGGCTCATTGAGATCAAATTCTCCTACGACTTCTCCATCGTTGCTGAATAAGGATTCGGTGAACACGTCCCGCAGGGATTTACTATAGCCGTTATCCCCATTAAAGAATACAGCGGCTTTCTGTTTCTTCAGGTTTTCCACCATATAGCGAGCCAAGGCTTTACCCGTAAAGTTATCACTGGGAACGGTGCGAAAAATATATTGACCTGCTTGGGAGAGTTCGGTGGAGGTACTGGTGGGGGAAATCATCACCAGTTTCTCTTGTTCATAAATTTTGGCCGCAGCTAAGGAGGCTCCACTGCCAAAATGACCGATTACAGCCAAAATATCGGGTTGCTTGACGAGAAGTTTAGCGGCTTTTTCTGTACTGTCAGGTTCATTGGTTTCCGTTACCACCGCCACCCGTAAAGGTGTTCCGTTAATACCCCCTGCTTCATTTACTTCTTTTTGGGCTTGGGCAATTCCCCGCAGGAGTTCTTTTGCCGCCCCTTTGGTTCCCTCATCCTTGGCACTATAGGGAATCGAAATAGCAATGGTATAGGATTTTCCCTTGCCAATCTCGGCATTATTCAGATAAATCAGGGCTTCTGGGTCATTGGGCTGTTGTTGCAAGGAGGCTTCTAGGGCTGAAATGGCAGTGTCGTACTCTTCTTTGGCGATCGCAGCCACTGCTTCTTGCTTCTGGGGCGTGCTATTCTCAGCAATCAGCAGCACCTCACCCGTACTGAGGCGCTCTGGCTGAGAAGAATCCAAGGTTTCAGTTTTCCCCGCTTGCTGGGTTTTATTCCCCATGAATTGGCTAGTCAGCCACAAGGCACCCCCCAACAATCCCAAAGCCACGAGGATGCCCAAGGCAATTTTTCCCAAATCCAGGGGCAAGCCCTCACGCTTGGGTTGGCTCTGAGGCAACGGCATCCCTCCCGTGAGTCCTGAACTAGACCCTACTGTAGCTGACGTTGCAGCCGGAACTGCTGCTGGCAGGAGAGCTGCAACGGGAGAGGGTGCAGTCACCACTGGCAGGGGGTGAGACATAGGATAGGGATTAATCGGTGGTGTGGGTGCGCCCGTTTGGCCGGGATTCAATGCCGCCAGCACCTCTGCTGCCGACTGAAAGCGCTGATTGGGTGTTGGGTCTAACAGCCGTTCCAACACAGCGGTTAACCCTGGACTTACCGTCACAAAGGGTTGCCATTGCCAACGGTTGGTATAGGCATCAAAGAGTTCAATGGGATTTAATTTCCCCGTTAACAAGACCAAGGCGGTGACCCCTAAAGAATAGAGATCGGTTGAGGGGTATACCGCTCGTCCTGCCATTTGCTCCGGGGGCGCAAACCCAGCGGAAAAGACCCCCGTCGAGGATCCCATCGTCGCCCCAGAGGCTGGCCCTTGAGCCACCTGTTTGACGGTGCCAAAATCCAGCAGAAAATATTGCCCATTCTCATGACGCATGATATTTGAGGGCTTTACATCCCGGTGAATCGCCCCATTCTCATGGACAAACTGCAAGATTCCCAAAATAGAACGCATCAATTCCAGGGTCTCTGCCTCCGAGAAGGCTCCTTGCTCCATGACGAGTTCTTCTAGGGTTTTGCCTTGAATATATTCTTGAACCAGATAAAAAAATTGGTCTGTACCGCCTGTGCGGACATTCGCCACACTCAAGGGGAAAAAAGCCAACAGACGGGGAATTTGGGGATGCTGTGCGCCCAATTGCTCTAGGGCTTCAGCTTCACGGTCGAAGAGGTTGAGGGCAATCTCTAGCTGCTGAGGAGATAAATCCGTGGGGGGCTGGAATTGCTTGACCACGCAAGCATGGTTAGCGGGGGTTCTGCGATCGCACGCTAAATAGGCAGCCCCAAACCCGCCTTGCCCCAAAAGCTTAAGCGGCAAATAGCGGCCATCTAGAATCAGTTGCATCCCGCAACTACTACAGTATTTCTGTTGAACCGTCTTTAAGGTTTGCTTATCATCTAAATCCGAGAAAAAATTGCGAGGGTTTGTACAGCCCGGTCGCGTGCAAGTAATTTCCATGCGCTTTGTTCAATTTTATAAGAGTTTAGCATTGCTTTTCTAGACGATATTGCCCCATAGATATGAGTTTTATAAAATTTGCCGGGAAACCCCATCTACTGGTGGGTGGGAATGAGAGAGAGCAATCCAGAACCGATAGCCAATTCCCCATAATGTTTAATTCATTGCGATAAACAAGCTTGCACCAGGTTTTCTGCTCCCCCTTGAATGGGAACAATAGGAATGTTGAGGGCTGCGGATAACTGCGCCACCGTCATATCATCTAGAAATTGGGTTGTCCCATATTTCAACATTAGGGATGGCAGTAATAGTGCGTCACCCAAGGGTTTCTCTTGTAATCCCTGGAGAATATCTTGCCCCGTTAATAAACCCGTCACCGTCATCGTTTGCCCCCAATAGTCACTGCGTAAGGGTACCAAGGTGACCCTTAATCCTTGGACTTGATTGAGGCGGTTCAGGATCGGTTGAAACGCCTGCTCAACAGCATTCCCCACCACCCAGGTCAATTGTTTAGGGGTGGCTAGGCGAGACGGTAACTGCTGGGCAACTTGGTCAAACTGCTGCAAGAATTGGCGGATGGATCCAACGCCATTGTCAATTTGGGGATAGTCTTCATAGTAGTTTGCGGCAGGTAAGGGTTGATTGGCCATCAAGAACCACTCATCGGCGAGCCAAGCAAAGGTTGTTCCTAATGCCTGCTGGAACTGAGTTTGAAGGTCTTGAACCTGCCTAATGGTTGCAACTGCATCAGCAGTATCTACAGGTTTAAGGTCATCGTCAGGGGGACGAAATCGTGTTAAGCCGACGGGGACAACGGCGACGGAGATCACTGTTGGCACCTCGAAGGGGTAAAATTGCGCCAACTCTACTAAGGTTTGCTCTAGGACGGAACCATCATTTATCCCTGGGCACACGACTACCTGGGCATGGATCTGGAGTCGCCGTTCTTGAAACCAGCGCAATTGGTCTAGAATTTGGCCTGCTCGCGGATTTTGTAAGAGTTGAATCCGCACCTCTGGACGGGTCGCATGCACAGATACATAGAGAGGCGACAACCGCAGGGTCTCAATCCGTTCCCATTCTGATGGCAACACATTCGTCAGGGTCAGATAACTACCATACAAAAAGCTAAGGCGATAATCATCATCCTTAAGATACAGGCTGGGTCGTAAGCCCGGTGGTTTTTGGTCAATAAAGCAAAACGGGCAGTGGTTATTGCATTGGATCAGCCCATCAAACAAAGCCGTTTCAAACTCTAAACCGAGGTCTGCATCGTAGTCTTTTTCGATCTCAACCTGGTGGAGCCGACCCGCTGCATCTAAAACCTCCAAGGTGAGACACTCATCCGCACAGAGGAACTGGTAGTCAATCAGGTCGCGGGGGGATTCGCCATTAATGGACACGAGGCGATCGCCCGCTTCAAATCCCACCTCCGCTGCAATCGAATCGGGAAGCACGGCTGTAATCAATGCGGGTTGAATGGAAGTCTTACTCATCGTCTTTGGAGATCTATTGCCCCCTCTTCTTGTGCGTTCTAGCCATCAACCTCAGCCAGAAACCCTTAGATCTGAGCGCCTAAGACGCTAGCCAATAGGGCTTGTTGGGTATGGAGGCGATTCTCGGCTTGATCCCAAACCCGCGATTGTGCGCCTTCTAAAACCTCCGGGGTAATTTCTTCGCCTCGATGGGCGGGCAGACAGTGGAGGACAATGGCTTTGGCTTCTGCTCGATCTAAGAGGGTTTGATTAACCTGATAAGGTTGAAAAATAGGAATGCGATCGCGGGCGAGATCCTCTTGGCCCATACTGGCCCAGACATCCGTATAGAGGGCATGGGCACCGACCACTGCTTCTACTGGATCGGGGGTGATCAAGACGGAACTGCGATCGCCCGCCAAAGCCTTAGCCTGCTCCACAATCTCTGGCAGGGGTTGATAGTCTGGCGGGGTAGCCACCCGAATATTGACCCCCACCAGCGCACAGCCCAACAACAGGGAATGGGCAACATTATTACCGTCCCCCAGATAGGTCAGGCTCAATCCCTGTAAATCCCCAAACACTTCTTGCAGGGTCAATAAGTCAGCTAGAATTTGGCAGGGATGCTCCAAATCCGTCAGGGCATTAATCACAGGGATAGCTGCATACTCGGCAAACGTGACAACTTCCTGCTGTTGATAGGTGCGAATAGCCAACACATCCAAGTACCGATCCAAGACCCTAGCCATGTCCGCAATCGGCTCTCCCCGACCCATCTGAGTCAGATCTGGACTCAGATCGATCACCTGTCCCCCTAAGCGATACATGCCAACGGAAAAACTCACTCGTGTCCGCGTAGAGGCTTTAGTAAACAGCAACCCTAAAACCTTAGGACAATAAGGCTTGACTTTACCTGCCTTGATCTGAGCAGCCAGTTCTAACAAACTGCGTAATTCTAGGGGTGTTAGATCAGCCAGACCCAGGAGATCTCTGCCATTTAGGGTTTCAATATCGGTGAACATAGACGTCAGATCATCAATTGCAGATCATTACATGAATCAGGAAAAGAGCAATAGTGGCGCGTTTTTCAAGAGGCTCTAGATCCCCTTCTGGACGAAGACCCACCCCGACTCGCGGGCACCCCTCCTGGGAAGGGATAAGCCACTCCACTGAAAACTGTTCTATAATTCCCACCCGCATCACCGGGTAGGAAACCTACAGAATACCGCATCTATGCGAAACCTGTCTTGGGGCTCGTGTCATTGTTCCATCGGCAGTGAACAGCCATTCTGAGGATTGAATTGCTACTACTCTGATGGGCTTGCGATCGGTTGGGCTGTAGGAACGGGAGTAGGGGCAGGGGTAGGAGTAATAGTAGGTGAGGGCTGAGGAGATATTTCTACCTTAGGAACGGTTTTTTCGCGCTGGGGAGCAGGGGCTGGTAGGGGGGAAACGGACGGCTGAGGGGAGGCAGTCTGTGGTAGCAGCGGCTGGGGTTTCACCAAAGGTGTGGAGCCAAGCACTTGTGGTTTGGGCACTTGCGATTTAGAGATCTTGGACGGAGACTCTTTAGGGGTAAGCGTTGGTTGATCTAGCCGTTGGAGCAATTTTTGAATAGACTGGAGGGCTACCTTATTCTTGCCCATTTTTTGTTGTGCCCAGGCTAAGGCTGGTTTGGAATCGTCTTGGAGATGACGGATCATTGCCCCCCATGCGATCGCATCTTGATCTTGAGGATAAACCCCTAAAAATGTATCCAAACGGGAAGATAACCGACCTGAATCCGCCAACAGTAACTCCCTCACCTCCGCCACGTCTGTGTCAGGAGATCGAAAGATGCCAAGGGCAGATTTCCACTCCCCATTGACTAACAAGGCCACAATCGTCTGCACTGTACTGGCTGACGTCTGTTTTGCCTGAACCTGGGCGACTTGGGCATGGAGGTTGATAACATCCAGTTGTGCTTGCGCTTTGGCTGACCACCGCCGCTGTTGGTTTTGTTTAACGAATTCCAACTGCTTTAGCGCGGGTGTCCACAAGCCACTGCGAGCCAACGATAGACTGTGAGCATAAACCGGATTGGCAAACGCAGGCCTAGCTAAGGAGATTCGTTCCATTTGCAAATCGCCTCTAGCAGCCCGATGTAGCCGATAAACGGTAAATTGGGGTTCCAAACCCACGGTTTGATCGACGACTAACTCAGGTTGCCGATCTCCTGTTACCTGTTGCCATTGTGGCACTGCACCCTTAGGACTTCCCCAATTCAACATCAAAACGAGTCGTGCTTCATCCGGGTGAAAATACATCACCTGTCCATAGGTCGCTGTGGCATTTCCTTCCGTGCGTAGTCCCATCAATCGCAGCCAAGATCCAGGCTGAGGCGCTGGATAATACCGCTCAATTTGAGATAAAGAGAGCGGCTGAGAAGCCCCTGCTATCCATTGGGGGTGACCCACTAAGCGCACCAATTCAGATTCTGTCGGTTCCTTAACGATCACGCGATCGAGTAAGCGATAATAGCGTTTCCCTTGTAAGACTCGTAGCAAGGCTGGTAACTGTAGCGATCGATAAACATGGAGAGCCTGAATCCGTTGACAGGAGAGATCTGAACAGTCTCGATCATAGATAGGAATTAAGATATCCATAGCTGTGGATAGACGACGCTGGACATCTTTACCTGTCGCTAGCACAATGGGTTGACCTGGAGGCTGATTTTGATCTCGCAGCCGCTTGAGAATTTGCTCCAAGGTTTGGGGTTGATAAGCAGCCGTTTGTTGAGGGGGTGTGGCGATCGGTAAAAACTGGTTTAGCCAAAAGGCTACATCTGGATCGGTAATCACATGAAAGCTGAACCAGGCAAGACCCACTATTGTTGTTGTCATGCCCATTAGCAATAGTGGAGTCAAGGTAGACCAAAGTTTACTTCCAAGACAGGATTGGGTAAATGGAGACAGAAGGGGGTTAGACTTCAGGGATGGACGAAGGGATTGAAAAACGTAAACGACTTTGCCATTACGAATCTCACGAATCAGTTTACGATGTATGCTCACGGCAGGCGCTAAAAATCATATCCAGACTCAATCAAGCGACTACGAAAGTCTGCCAAAATTTCCATTAGATCCTGCTGTCCTTGCTCAGGCAATAACTCGATCAGGGGCAACTGCCGCTTCCCATCTCCCAGAGAGACCGAAACATCCGATAACACTTGTAGAATTTGAGGTTCCCCCAACAATCCGTTTTCCAACAGGGTACAAAATTGCTCTGCTAAGGATTGATGCAAATGGGCATCTGCCAAATACAAATGCCACTTGGCTACATCAATATAGATTTTTTCACCAATATCTGCGGCCAGGGCTTCAACGTCTACCGTTGCAATTTGGTCTGCCATAACTTAAAGCCATCCCCAACTTGTGGGGTTAATTGTGAACCCCAAGACGAATGCTTTTACCTTTCTAGAATAACCTTTAGATCTTCAAAGTATGGATAGGAAAATAGGAATCAAAGGATTTAGGAGGAAGCGTGTCACTTTATCCACACATCAAGCAAATCTTGTTCCAGTTTCGCCCAGTCTTTAGCCGCAAGGTACCATCTGAAATGATTGGCTCCTTCACAACAGCAAAAATAATGCGGATGGCGAGAATCGAACTCGCAAGGCATAAGCCACACGCCCCTCAAGCGTGCGTGTCTACCAATTCCACCACATCCGCAGATAGAAATCCTTAAACACCCATCAAGATGACTAACGCACAAAAGTTTATCTAGTATACCAACATATCCTTAAGATGCATCTAGGATCAGCAAAATCCAAAATCTTGCCAATATACTCAGTAGTCTCCACCCATTAAGGAAACCCCAGGGTTGATGGGTTAGTTCAAAAAGGGGTAAAGATGTCTGTATCATCCAGTCAGAAGCGTCGAGAAATATATACTGTAGGTTCTCCTACCTCTTCCTACCAAATCCAGCAGCTTGGTCGTATTCTAGCCCAGTGCTTCAACGTTTCCTTAGACTATTGGCACACCTATGTTCGTCAATTGGGACAGGACAATTTACGGTTGATTTGCGCTGGCAAGCAAATTCTGGGTGGTCTAAGCCTCTATCCAATGGGGCAATGGTTTGGCGGTCAGCGCATCCCCATGCATGGCATTGCTGGCGTTGGCATAGCCCCAGAGTATCGGGGAGCAGGGGCAGCCTTGACCCTGTTGACGGATACCGTCAAAACTCTGCATCAGCAAGGAGTACCCCTGGCAACCTTGTATGCCTCCACCTCGCAGCTCTATCGGCAGGTGGGCTTTGAGCAAGCGGGAACCTACTGTCAATATCAGATTCTTGCTGCATCCTTGGTGATAGGCGATCATTCCTTACCCATGAGCGCGATGGAGCCTAGCGATTTAAAGGTTCTCACCCAGATGTACCAGCAATACGCTCAACATACCAATGGCAACCTCGATCGCCATCCTGCCCTTTGGGAACAAATGCTAGAGACAGAAACGCCAATTTATATCTATTGCATCGGTTCTGACCAGCAGCCTCAAGGATATGTGATCTTCACACATCAGGCAGTTTCTGGTGGGTATGACCTGCGTATTTTGGATGGGGTTTGGTTAACCCCATCCGCAGGTCAACGGCTTTGGACTTTCTTGGCGGATCACCGCTCTCTGGTTAGGAATATCCGTTGGTATGGTGCTCCTATAGAGGTTGGCCAACTGTTTTTGCCTGAGCAGACCTATCAGGTGTTGACAACGGAACGGTGGTTATTGCGGATTATCGATTTGCCCAAGGCTTTAACCTTGCGAGGATATCCGCTAATGCTAGAGACAGAGCTGCATTTGCAGGTTGAAGATCCACAGTTGCCCCGGAACTCAGGCAACTTTGTTCTGCAAGTTGCTCAGGGTCAAGGACAAGTCCGCTCTGGTGGTCAGGGAGACCTCAAACTGAATATTCGCGGACTATCCCCCTTATACACCAGTATGCTGACGGCTCAGGAGCTACAGATGCTGGGTTTTTTGGAGGCATCCCCTGAAGTGTTGGCTTTAGCAACACTGCTATTTAGTGGTTCCCAACCTTGGCTGAGGGATCACTTTTAGCTGCTTCGGCGAGAAGCCCAGCAAAATAGTCTTGACAGACCACTAGGGTAAGAACCGAATTTTTTCTTGCTCACTGGGTATTCGGCAGGTTGATCGTCGTCCCAGCAGTTGATAGCGATGGCGGGCGATCAGTCTATAGAGTTTGTCTCGAACAGAACGAGGGATAAAGCTAATTAAGCTAAAAATTGACCAAATACTGCCTAAGCGGTGGCAAATTTGGATAAATGCATCCGACTGCTGGTATAGATGGGTGTTGTCTAGATAGTAAATAGACCATTCGGCTCGATTTAGGGGTAAGGGGGGTAAATATTGCTGAGCAGTTTGTCCTTGTAGGGGTGCAATCAGGATCTGCCCAGAGGGGTCTATCTTCAGCAGTGCATCCACAAATCCATTGCACATCACACACTCGCCATCAAAAAAACGATGGGTTGATGGATCGCCTTGTTAAGGTGATCGGGTGGGTGACGGATTGCTTGGGGAGTGACCTGCATGGGTTGACTATAGTTGTATTGTGATCGTAACCAGTGGGTTTTTATTGAGCGTCGGCAGGAACAACTTGGGGCAGTCCCATACTAAAATTTCGAACCCGACTGCTGAGGTTATAGCCGACGACACCTTTTTGCAGGAGCGATCGCACATAGTGTTCTAAATCAGACCCAATCCGGCGTAGGTTGTAATCGGTTAAATCTTCACCGGAGTAAGCTTCTACCAAGTCATCAAATTTGGCATAAACCCGCTGGAGAGCATCTTCATCCCACACTAGCTCGTTGTCAGGGTCAATATCGAGGGTCAACACACTCTCGCTGGGAATCAACTCATTTTTGTCCACCTCTGCGGTGTAAATGTGGATGTGACGGGTGGTGGACTTTAGTAGCATAGGTTAAGGTTCCAACAGATACATTTACTGCACCCATTGTAAACATTCGCTGCGGGTTCCGATCAACCATTGGACTGCAATTTTAGGTGTGGGTAGGGTCAGGAAAACGCTTAAGCATTTCCGTACACTGGGATGGCAGCTCCCCGCACATCTTTGGCAGCATCAGAGGCTAGAAAGCAAATGACCTGGGCTAAAGATTCAGGTTTGACCCACTGAGCGGCGTTGTCTGCGCCCATGGCTTCGCGATTGCTGGGGGTATCAATAATGCTGGGTAGCACGACATTGGCGGTGATGTTGGTGCCTTTGGTTTCCTCTGCGATCGCTTGGGTCAATGCCACTACCCCAGCCTTAGCTGCACAATAGGCTGCTAATTGTCCCCCGGGCTGGACAGCTCCCCGTGATCCCACTGTGACAATCCGCCCATAATTATGCTGCAACATACGTTTGAGGCTATGTTTACAGACTAGAAAAGTGGTATTCAAATTGAGGTGCAAATCCCGTTGCCAGTCAGCAAAGGCATACTCATGGGTTTTGCCCATCGAAAAACCCCCCACTAGATGAATCAAGGCATCCACCCGATCCATGCCTTCAACCAGCTCTGCTACAGAGGCCTCTTTACCCAGATCCGTTGCTACAAAATGGGTTCTCACCAATTCCGCCGGAG
Source organism: Acaryochloris sp. CRU_2_0 (assembly GCA_012034865.1). Taxonomy (GTDB): domain Bacteria; phylum Cyanobacteriota; class Cyanobacteriia; order Thermosynechococcales; family Thermosynechococcaceae; genus Acaryochloris. The sequence goes on from JAAUOM010000040.1 coordinate 28,531, forward strand.
ACAGGATCTGTTTCAATCGCTCCACTTCTAGTTCAGCAAGGTAGGGAAGGGTCACTTCAGCACCCATCGCTAAGACTTGAGGCGTTACCCCAACCCTAATCCTCCTGTACCCCCTGTGATCAATATTTGCCTGTTTCGCATATTGTGATCTTTGTCCCTGCCTTAACTGAAGTTTCCACCTCAATATCTTGAGAGGGATAAAATCCAGAGATGAATCCACCTAAATAACCGCATGGGGTAATTGACATACTCATCCAACCAACCTGACGGTATGCTTGGAGATTCTTTGAGTCACCCCAAAGATTTCCTGCTTCACAGCTTGCCAACTAGACTGAGTAACCCCAATCCCCGTCACATCAGCTCCACAGGCGTTTTCAATTACCCGTTGCCCACGGGCACAAATGACTTGAGCGGCAGCGATATCTCTAGGTTTGGTTGCCCCGCACTTCAGACATCGACTGATGCGAACACTCAAATCTTTTTGAACTCTAGCTCCACAGTCAGGACATTCTTGGCTTGTGCCATAAGCATCGACTTTGCCGTAAAACACATCGTGCTTAAAGCACACCCAAGGCAGAATTTGATTGGTGAATTGCCCTAGCCCTGCATCCAGCGTGTGTTTGCCCAGCATTCCTTTCGCCATGATGCGGAAGTCTAAATCCTCGACAAAAATCATTCCAGCGCCATCGCACAGATGATGGGCTAGTTTGAAATGCCAGTCTTTGCGAGTATCGCCAATGCGCTGGTGCTGCCTTGCAATCTTCCGGTTCAGCTTTTGCCGATTCGCAGACCCTTTTTGCTTCTTCTTAAGCCGTCGTTGCAGCAATGTCAGCTTGCGGTGTTGCTCATTGAAAAAGTGAGGACGCTTGACTTGTTCCCCTTCAGAAGTTGACAAGAAATACTCAAGCCCAACATCAATCCCTATCGGATGACCTGACGGCATCGCGGCGGGGATATCAACCTCAGCTTGAAGGCTCAACATGACAAAGTACCCTGATGCCTTGCGAACAATTCGGGCTTGCTTCACCTGAAACAGTGCCGGAATCTCCCGTGACCATCGAACCTTAACTAGCCCCAGTTGCGGCAATTTGATTCCCTCTTTGCTGATGCAGTTTTTCAGCATCTGAGGAAAGACAAACGACCTCGACCGCGCTTGGTTTTTGAACCGAGGGAACCCACGCTTTTTAGACTTCATCTCCTCAAATGCTCTGTCCAAGTTCCTTAAAACTTGTTGGAGTACCTGAGCGTTGACCGTCTTCAGTTCGGGGTTAAACTCCTTTGCTACAGTTAACCCCTGAGCCTGAACGTGGTAGCCAGGAAAGGGTTCGTCAGGAGACAGGATATATTCTTGAACGATTGAGCAGGCATTAATGGGTGACTTCCGAGAATTCAGCCAGTCCTTGCGTTCCCGCAGGGCATAATTCCAGACCTTGCGGCACACTGATAAAGTGTGCTCAATCTCTAAAACCTGCGCGTCAGTTGGTTCTAGCTTGAATTTCCAGGTCATGCTTAGCATCTCTACATAGTAGCATAAATTGTGTAGATTGTCAGTTGTGCGGCTCGATGCCGCTAAAACTGACAATCTACACCTCCAACCATAGCTGAAAGCTTGGTTGGAGTACTGGTCGGTTCCTCGACAGATGAAATGATTTCTCCCTAAATTTTATCTCAAAGGGATAATGAGGTGGAACGTTTCCGTCTAAACGCCTAGAATAGGATAATCGATGGATTAGTATCCGCCAGATGATAGGGCGTATCTAACGGATGGGGGAGGGATTAGTTTTGTGTATGGGTACATTTGTGAATAGGTCATCGAAGCGTTGATTGACCCAAACAACCCTAAGGATGAGCAGGTGATTAAATCCGTCTTCACTCCATCTCACCCCCTTAAAGCGTTGCTGAATCAACCATTTACAGAAACTCTCGGCCATCCCTGAACCGAGTGGGATGAATGCAGGTTAGGGTTATTCCCACCCAAAGGGATGTTGTCAGCTCCTGTAAGTTTGCAATAATAGAGAATGAGGCAATGGATGATAAGGAATGACTACCGATCAATCAAGCCCTGAGCTAACCTACACTCAAGAGCAAGTCCAGCAGATCTTAAATCTTGCGATCGCACAGCAAGCCTACGAGGGTGAGTTTTCCTATACCCAATTGGTGGAAATTGCCGAAGAATTGGGCATTTCTCCAACTGCCCTAAACTATGCCGCTCAAGCGCTACAAACCCAACGAAGTGAGTTGGTCAAGCGGCAAAACTTTGACACTTATCTAAAGGCCAATCTCCGCAAGCAAGTTGGTCGGTATGCGATCGCCAATTCTAGCTTTATTCTTCTCAACCTGTTAATGGGATTTTCTACTCCTTGGTCTCTCTACATCGCCTTACTGTGGGGGCTACGACTGGGCTTGAATGCTTGGAATGTCTATCACACCCAGGATGAAGCCTACGAAAAAGCGTTCCAACGATGGGAACGCAAACATCAACTCCAGCAAAAAGTTAACAATTGGTTAGAGCGACTCCTCAGCGCCTAAGGAACGTGTTTGAAAAGTCGAGCAGGCTGAAACACAGGCGAGGAGATTGGAAAGCCAAGAATTGGTTAGCCCCCTTCTGGCGACGGTACTTATAAACGTTTTGTTGGCATCATCACTTTAGTCTGTCTAATATCAACAGTACTATCCAATGGGAATCCAAAACCTCAGAATGGGATTACTTTGGATCAAGTCTTGAAAGGTAGAGTAGGTTGAGTTCAGTTCCAGCCTTCAAATCTTTCCACACACACAAAAGAAGCGTTCACCGATCTGTTGGTTGAGAAGTACAGGCTACCAGGATTCGGGCAGTGACTCTTTGTGATGCGTCTCCTTTAATGTTGTCCCTTAAACGCTGGTAGGTTGTTGACGAGGGCTAACGCTATGTTGGTGTGGACGGAACAGAGTTTGTTTGTGGGAGTTCGAGGTTATCTGCCACCGTATAACTTTATCGTTAGATGGCTAGCCGTAACTGCTTAGATTCATATTCCATGAGAGATAGTGGCATTATTACTTCAGGATTGATAAGGAAATCTTGAGTAACTTGCGCTACAACTTGTGCTAGGTCGCAGGGGACAGCGTTACCTATTTGTCTATAGATCGAGCTTTGTCCGCCGATAAACTGGTAATCATGTGGAAAAGTCTGTATTCTAAGTGACTCGTCAATTGTTAATCGTCTAAGTCTTTTAGGTGCGGCCTCTAAAGATAATGATTTTCCTCCTTTCATCAAGTGAGAGTGATACCATTCAACCCAGCTGTCTTGACCAAAATAGCAATGATCTTCATCAATAATTGGTGTTTTATTCCCACCCATAGAAGCATGGAGAGCACATGAATATCCATCAGGATTCAATGGTCTGCCCTGACCATTGAACATCATTCCTGCATAGGGAGATCTTCGCATTACTGGATTTGCGGCTATGGTAACTTTTGCATTACATATCCGCTGATTGTTCTTAGAACCTGCGACCCCTAGAGGTGAAATAATATCTCTAACCGTAGGAGATGGCTTTTTATACCGATCAAACTTTGCCTCTAAATTGCTAATGTCTTCAACATCTCGGAACCCAATCAGAAACATGCGTTCTCGGGATTGTGGCACTCCGAAATCAGATGAATTGAGTATCACCAGCTTATATTTATATCCCAATTGCCTAGCTAAACGGAAAAGCTTTTGACGAATCTCAGCCCATTTATCAAGAACCGCTAATGCCTTAACATTCTCACAAATAAAAGCCCGAGGTCGTGTAAGCCTTACAGCTTCCATGAAGACCCATAGCAATTTGCTACGGGGATCATCAGGGTTCATCTTTCCAGCTACAGAAAAACCCTGACAGGGTGGACCACCAAAAATGATATCGACCCCCTCAAATCGACGTATATCAGTCAAGTTCTTATTGATGTCGCCACACTTGATAATCTCTCCTGGATGGTTTGCCTCATATGTGAGACAAGCGTCCCTGTCAATGTCATAGGCACTAACAACCTCAACTCCTGCTCGGATGAATCCAACATCCATACCGCCTGCGCCAGAGAAAAGGGAGAGTCCTGATAAAAGTGTTTTGTTCTTCATGTATGCGATTTTGGCATATTTGCCTTTCCAAATCAAGATCTAAATCATGGAAAGTCAAAAGCAGTCTATCTCAAGTATTCATGATCCTGAGTACCACAGGATAGTTGATACGCTTATTGCTCTACGGGAAAAAGCAAAACTCTCTCAAAAGGCGATCGCCCACGAGATTGGCTTGACGCAGCCTGACGTTTCCAAAATAGAGCGTCGGGAACGCCGAATCGACGTTCTAGAAGCACTACGATGGGTGCGGGCTACAGATGCTGACCCTGCTGAATTTTTCGCCCAGTTCGCTAATTCAGAGGGTTGAGCATGAGTCTTACCAAACCAACCGTCGATCAAAGAGCAGCCGAGCAACTTCTCCGAGAAGCGATCGCAATAGCACAAGATGATTCTAGAGAGATTCCGGCGACAGAATGGGATATCGAGATCAGAACTATCATTCAAGGAAAACATCTGACTTTCAGATACATTCTCGTGACTGCTCTTTTAGGCAAATCAACTAACCCAAGTATCAATGCCCTTGCGCTTCAAGCAGGGGCTGATGTTGAAGGAGCTTATGATGCCCGAAGCTTATGTCATGGGGTTGTAGTGCTGCTTGAGCGTCAATTGCTTAATAGCTTGCTGGGAGGCTCAAATGAGCCTTTTCTCAATAAGCCTGCCCGCTTTCCAATGATATCTCCATCAAATGTAGTGAGGGCTGGTAAAGATAGAGAGCTTTTACTTATCCTGCACAAGGTGCTGTCTGAGGTGGAAACATCTGAACAGGCTTTTAATAGTCTCTGTACCGCTGTGCGATTTACTATTGAAAGACAAACTGCTCGAAGTGGACTTCTTCCTCAACTGTTAGAATCAGCAGACTCTCACTTAAAAACCATTGAATTTATTGATGCATGTGTCACCAAGTCGATTGAAGGGCAGGTTGCTGCAATCCTAGCAGGAACTGTCCTATCCATATATTTTGATCAATTTGAAGGCTTTGAGGTCATTGTTCATCCGGTCAATCAGAGTGGTGCTTCTTCTAACGTGTATTGGTTCATCTCTTGAGCAGGTTGCAAAAACTATTTTTCTTGCGAGAAGCGTCAATGTTATTTTTATCGATCTTCTCTCCTTCGTGAGATCGGTAATCGCATTATGTCCAGAGCTTTCTTTTGCTACTTTTTTGAAAAACTTCAGTATTATGCGATCAGTGCACGAGTCAGGGATGAAGTTTTTGAGCATATTGAGTATATTTTCCGATCCATACAAGTTGTGTCGAAGCCGCCATCTAACACGGCGTTGGAGCGGATGGAATAAAGATAGTTAGTGGGGGTACAGAGTTTGCTTGCCGCCGTACAACTTTATCGTTCAACAGGATTGAGTCGCAACCTCATCCTCTCGGCAAAATGGGAGTGATGCTGATTCAACTGGCCTGACCTTACTGTTGCTGTGACATCAAAAAGTCGCCAATTTCCTGCACCAGCCATTCTTTTTCACTGGTACTCAGCAGTGTTCCAAACTTATGATTGTGGACACCTTCAATAAGGGTGCAACCCTTAATAGGGCGATCATTGCTGGTGTAGGCCGTGGTGAGTTTAATGCCCTCTAAGTTGGCGGTGCGGCCATTTTTGCGATAGCGCCAACCCAAGGCTTTGACTTGCCAGCATAACTCAAACCGTTCAGCGTCAATCTCTAAACGGGTGCGTCCGGCAACCCCAAATACCAAGGCTGCGGCCATGCCAATCCCGACTAGCCAAAAGGGAATGGAAAACAACGTAAAAAAGATCGGGGCACCTCCAGCGATCGCTCCTGCGGTCCACACAAAAATAAACCCATTCCAAAAAATAGCAAAACAGCCGATGCTCAGGGTTTCCCCCCGGAATCCCGTTGGTGGGATATCCACTGTGAGGTGCGATCTCGTTTTGTGCAACTGAATCTTACTCCCCACAGGTTGACGGTGCAGAGTCTGCGGCGACGCAGTGGCCAGAACCTTTGCCCTAGCAGGGCGGGGTTGGGTGAGGGCTGTCAGAGCCTCCTGAGCCGAAGCAAACCGATCCTCCACAGCGGGTTCTAGCATCTGATCGAGCCAATCGGCAAAGTCCGGGTCTAACTGGATCGCAGCTCGAAAATCAATTTTGAGGCGTTTTTGGGGCAAATCGGCAGGCGAACAATGGGTCAACACAAATAGCAGCGTTCCCCCCAGGGAATATAAATCCGTGGCTGGAACCGCCTTCCCTTGAAAATGTTCTGGAGCCATATAGCCATAAGTGCCCACCACCGTACTGCCGACCATCGTATTACGGTAAACATTTTGGACTGCCCCAAAGTCTACTAGGGATCGTGGCTTAAATAAGATCCAGAATATAATGAAGCGTGATAGCCTGAGAATTCTTCCTTTATTTGTTTTTAGATGAATCCGTACCCCTACGCCATTGAACAACAAATGCAACGGCTTTATAAGTCTTTGAACGAGAAGGATCGTCGTCGTTATGCCGCCATCGAAGCTACGAAACTGGG
>JAAUOM010000006.1 GCA_012034865.1 Acaryochloris sp. CRU_2_0
GTTGGATCTCAGCACTCAAGCAAAGTCAATTGTTTGCCCCGATGACCTTTGAAGGGTCATGTAATCATGATTTGTTTGAGATGTGGTTGGGGGAGTGCCTCCTCCCACGATTAACCCCTGGGGATGTTATCGTGATTAGACAATGCCAGTTTTCACCATTCTCAAGCCATTGAAGAGAGGGTGGCAGAGGCTGGATATGAAATTTGGTATCTGCCTGCGTATTCTCCAGACTTGAACAAGATCGAGCACTGGTGGTTTGTGCTCAAAAACTGGATGAAGCAGCGGTGGGAGGAATTTGATAATTGCCGCGATTGTGTAGATGCCGCATTCAAAAACTGTCCTAACGTATGTCCGTAGTGCTATAATCGTAGGGCTTGCCTTGTTTTCCCCATTTTTAATTGTTCTCCTTTCAGAACCTGCTCAGCGGTTTGCTAGAATCTATTGCCACCCCACTCTATCGGCAATTTTTACTGCTTCTGAATTGTTGCGACCGTAGGCACTGACATTGATAGCATCAGACTTGAATTTTTCGTAAGGTTTCAGGGCAGGTGCAACCTCTACACCATTGACGGCGGGATATTCATCATTCCCTTCCGCAAAGATTTTCTGAGCTTCTGGACTGGTAAGGTACTCTATGAAGGCGATCGCATTCTGCTTATGGGGGGCTTTGGCCACTACCCCTGCCCCACTAATATTGACATGAGTACCTCGGTCTTTTTGATTAGGGAAAAATATCCCCACCTGTTTGGCGATAGCTTGGGTCTTAGGATCCTTCGATTCAATCATTCGCAATACGTAATAGTGGTTAACAATGGCCACATCACATTGACCCGCTGCCACAGCTTTAATTTGGTCAACATCCCCGCCTTTGGGCGGTCGTGCTAAATTAGCGACCAGCCCCTTAGCCCATTTTTCAGCCGTTTCTACTCCCTTAGACTCAATAAAAGAACCCAAAAGGGATTGATTATAAATATTATTTGAGCTGCGGACACACACTCTGCCCTTCCAAGTTGGCTCTGCCAAAGCTTCATAGGTGGAAAGTTCCGTTGGTTTAACCTTAGCAGTGTTATACACTAGCACCCGCGCTCGCTTCGTCAGGCCAAACCATAGCCCCTCTGGATGTCGCAGATTAGCTGGGATTCTCTCATTGAGAGTTTTAGAGACAATTGGTTGCAATAACTCAGACTGCTCCGCCCGCCATAAGCGTCCTGCATCGACAGTGATCAGCACATCCGCTTGAGGAGTACTGCCTTCACTTTTAAGTCGTTCTAATAGCTCATCATCTTTACTTTCTAGCAATTTAACTTCAATTCCGGTTTTCTCCATAAATCCCTTATACAAAGCTTGATCGGTATCATAATGACGGGCAGAATAAACACTCACTACCTGGCCATTACGACCCGCTGGCTGTGAAGTTGAGTTTGTTGAGTTCGTACAGCCACTGGCTATGGCCACCACCGCCACACTGAAAGACCCGATCAACGTGAATTTAGAAAAATTTAGAGCCATATTGCTTCACTAGTTAATAAAAATGATTCCTATTTGAATCAAGACTTAACCTTATCGAAGTCGGTTCACCCCTGTCAAATAGTCGAGGGCGTATTAAATGGAAACTTTATCCTGCCAATCTCTAGAAAGCTGGCGATTAAAGCTGAAATCTTGATGGCATCAAGTTTATGGTGATTTCTGGGAAAATTTTTACCACGGTAGGGTCAAATAGCCGTTCGACCCTACTTTGCTTCCTCCTCATCAGAGGAATGGATATTGGCCGTCGGGCGCAACTGTGGCGGTAACCCTGGAGTAGAAGGATGCTGTTCTAACCAAGCTTGCAGACTTTGGGAAAGTTGAGTCAAGGACACTGTTAATTCTTGGGGTAAGTCCAGCGGCAACTTGCCGGAGCGAATATGTAAATCTCGTTGGGGAAAAGGAATTTCAATATGGCGATCGCGTAATATGGTTTCAATCCGAAAATTGAGATCACTTTTAATCACAAATTGTTTGTCCGGTTCATTAATCCAGACGAGCAGGATAAATTTCAATGAACTCTCGCCAAATTCGGTAAAAAACACGCGAGGAGACGGATTTTTCAAAACACCTGCATAATTGTTTGCTACTTCCATTAAAGCGTCTTTAACCGCTTCCGGCCTTGAACCATAGGCTATACCCACTGGAATTTGTAGCTGAGAGATAGACGTCCCATGATCCCAATTCACCACCTCAGATTCTAAAAATTCAGAATTCGGGACAATAATGGAAACTTGATCGAGGGTGCGAATCTCCGTACTGCGGACATTAATCCGCTCAACCGTCCCTTGATAATCACCCACCTTCACAAAGTCGCCCACCTTGATCGGCTGCTCAAAAATGAGAACCATGCCACTAATAAAGTTTTTGGCAAACCCTTGCAATCCCAGACCAATTCCTACCCCCAACACACTGGCAAACACCGTTAAAGAGCTGAGATCAAATCCCCAAAGCTGCAATAACACCAGGGTGCCAATAAACAGCAAGGCATAATTGGCGACAAAAGCAACGGCCTCTTGCGCCCCCCGATTCAGCCCCGTCGCACTCAATACCCGCGTCCGTAAGAGATGTTGGGCGGTTTTGGCTAGATTCATAATCACAGCCAAAAAGACTAGTAAAACAGCAATATCCAAAACGGAATAAGACTTGCCCCCTGCTGGAATAAACGGGGTTGCGAAGGTTTGAGTCAGAGCATTAATCAGTCGATTCATCCAGATGCGAGTCCAGGGGAGTAAGCCACCGATATAGCTAATTGCCCCTACCCAGAGCAACACCCGCATCAGAGAAAGAATGACCTTGAACAAAAACTGTAAACTCTGTGGTTGCCGACCCGTGATCGGATCAACCGTCGCCTGTGGTAACAACCGCCATAACCTTTTACGCCAGAACCAACCGAATAGCCAGTGAAAAAGATAGGCTAAACCTAAACAGGCCAAGGATTGCAATCCTAACCACCAGACATTGGCTCGTTCTTGTTGACCACGATTAATCGCCGTTTGCAGTTTAGCTTGCCAGGTGACAGCCGTTGCCTCAAGAGAATTGCTCTGGGCATCTTTACTATTGACGATGAGCAAGTCGAGATCGGCTTGGCGATTATCGACATCGACTTTGAGGACGGGTAATGCCTGAGAATTATCGATGGTAACGGTCGCGGCTGCGGGTGAGTTCACTAACCCTTGCAACATTTGATTCACATTTTCTGCCCGTTGTTTGGCAGGCAACTCTTCCGAAGCACTCACTGGAAACAGCGGGATGCCATCCACTTGAATCATTGCTGTTTCTGGACTTTGGGCAGCCACAGGAGCTATCCCAGAATGGCCAAGGACAACTAGACAGGTGGTCAGTAGGGCAATCCACCCCCATCGCCATGCCCGCGCCGTTGCTTTAAAAGAACAGCAGCCTTGACGAAAACGGATGGTCTTAATCATGCCAGTCATGGGGATAACGCATACAGAATCAATAGTTTATGGGGTAGGGCTAGGGGCATTAGAAACGAACTCGATATTCTAAAACACCCACAGCCTCTCCTTCTGTGCTAACCGATGTTCTGGCTCTAAGTTGATCATTAATGTCATAGCTGAGGTTAAACAGAGTTGGCTCATCCACACCCGTTAAAATTTGCAAGACAGAAGCTGAGAAGCGATCTGTAATGTCGTAACCCAGTTCCGCCCCAAAGGCCAGCACCGAACTTTGGCTATTGTTCTGATTGGGAAGTAAGACCGGGAAAGCTCGGAAGGTAGCCCGACTACCCAGGGCATCGTTGAGGGTCTGTTGAATGCCAGAAAAAGCGGCAGAAGTGGCAATATTGACGGCTGCCTGGGGAGCATCGCCAGCTTGCAACGATTTCTCTACACCGCCGCCTAATAGGGCAATAATCTGCCCATTTGAACGATTCGGACGACTAGTGAGGGTGACAACTTTGTCAAAATCATTGATGAGTTCACTCGCACGGCCATCGACTGCGGCTTGAATTTTCACCGATTGGATAGAGCCAATGGCACTCGCAGGCAATTCTGCAAATTCGTTGAGATCGGTGGTGGTGGCCTGGACGACTTCCGTGACGGTGGTTCTCATGCCGATATTCAAGTAGGGATCTAGGCCAAAACGAGAATCAAATTCAGCATAGTTTTCCCGGCGAGAGTCAACACTAAATAGGGCGGTGATTAAATTAATTGAACCTTTGCGAAAACGAATCTTTCCATCGGCTAAAGGTTTATCCACCGAGCCATTAATCGCCAAGTCGCCTGTCGCTATAAAGCTGAAGACTGGGGGTTGAGAGATTTTGACATTGTCCCCAATTTGGACGACAAGATCTTTAAATTTCAGGGGGTTTTCTGATCCAGGTTGAGATTCTACTGGAGGAACAACGGCATTTTGGGTCTTGGCAGCGGGTTTGGCATTCGCATTCGCCAAGCGAACCTTGCCATTTTGCAATTGCAACTTTCCACCGACTTGGGGCCGAAGGACACTACCGCCCACCAGGATAGAACCATCGACACCGCCTTGATAGAGTTGCTGTACATTCAAGTTAAGATCCTGGAGCTTAACGGCTAGTGCTTGATTGTTCGCAGTTTGAAACATGGGCAGATTGCCCGTAGCCACTAATTGCCCTGCACCAATGTTGGCAGATAAACGCGGGATAGACACCAGATTACGATTAAATTCGATGGTGCCCGTTAGATTAGTGAGAGGCTGATTGAGAGCCGTGGTTTGCAACTTTGCTTCTTGAAACCGGACGGTACCGTCTATATCGGTTTTTCAATCGTGCCTTTCACTCGCACATCTAAAGCACCCTTACCCCCGTTCCAGGCTACTTGGTCGGTAAATAAGCTCAACAGGGAAAAGCCATCATCTCGAAGGCTGGCGGTCAGCGAAAGCTGATCACTGGCAGGGGTGACCGAGACAAACGCAGGGGCATAAGGCACTTTCCCTTTGAGGATGAGGGGCTGGGAGCCGTTAATGCGGGCTTGACTATCAATGGTCAGCACGGCTTGCTGGTAACGCAGACTGGTCTGGGCACTATTGATGACAGCATCATCCAACCGCCCCTCGACTAGATCAAATTGACCTGTAAACTGGGGATTGTCCAAATTACCGGCTAGATCGAGGCTGCCATTTAATTTGCCTGTGACCTGAACGGGTAGCTTAAGAAAAGGATTGATGGGGGCAACATCAATATTTTGCAGTCGCAGCGTTCCAGTTTGGGAGGCACTCCCTAATTCTCCCTGGAATGCTAGCAAACTTTCCTCAGTTTGCACTCGCAGGGGCTTTAAGCTGAGCAGGCCATCTTTCAGGCTGCCATTCACGTGGAGTTGTTCAATTCTGTAGCGGTCTAACTTGAATTCTTGACCACGGATATCAAAATCGGCGTTAACCCCAGTCTGGGCCGATCCGGCAAAGGCAATTTCTCCGCCGAAACGGCCTGTTAGCTTGTCTAAAGCGAATAAGCTTGGTGGTTTCTGACTCTCTTTGAGGATGGCGAGCTGTTGAATCTCTGTAAAGCGACGCAGTTGGCTCAGTAAGGGACCATTGACCCCTACAGGGACCGTTTGCAGATCGGCAGCACTACCATAGGTTGGGGCAGAGGCCGACCCCAATTTGGCAAAGTCTATGGCTTCAGCAATAGCAACGACATCCGCAATATTCCCCTTAGTAATGGCAAGGTTCCCAGAGTAGCGGGGATTTGCTCCGGGGACGAATTGGGCATCTAGGAGATATTGGCTATCGTCCTTAATTAAGCTTGCTTGATCGAGGCTGGCTACGCCGTCTCGATAGCGGATATTTCCAATGAGTCGGGTCGCTTGAATTTGCTTGAGGGTGGGTTGATCGACGGCAAAGCTACCCTCTAAATTTTGGCGCTTGAGATTGGCCACAAATTGGCCAGAGGCTAGGCCAGAAATCGGTCCCAACCCTTGATTACTGAGGGCAGCGAGATTAAAGGCTTGTAGGGGAAATTGCTGCACATCAACGTGAAGTAACTCGCCTTGCGTCCTGCCTTGGGCAATGGCCTGATCACGGCGGATCAGGAAGGATTCCGGCAGGAATTGGGGATTGAGGGCAATGTTGATGCGATCGCGCTCCCCGCCCACCCGTAGATCCACACCTTGGCCGAAGTTGAGACTCCCCGTCATCAGGGGTTCAAATTGCAGTTGAGAGACGGCTAAGTCTTGCAATTGCAGGGACGCCACTAAATTCGGCGATGTTAGCGTTCCTGTCAAACGGCCTGTCAAATCTGCTCGACCCGTTAAGGGAATAGCTGTTGGCCCCAAATCAGCGAGGGTACGGAGATCGTAATCATTGGCTTTGAGATTTAGATTCAAAGCGGTAACTTGGAGACCTTGGGGCGTTTGCAATTGAGCATCAATGGTACCGTTAGCTTGAAAGCCCTTGGCAGTCACTTGCAGAAGAATCTGGCGACCCGTCCATCGAAACCGAGCATCTAGGGGTTGCTCTAGCAGAGACAGCCCTTGAGAAAAATTGACTTGGCCTTGAGCCCTGAGGGTTTCGGCACTGAGATTGGGGAGGGGACCATTGAGGGCCACGCTGCCACTTAAGGCTCCTTGCAACTGGGGAGAAAACTCAGATAGGGTTATCCCCGCCAGTTTAATCTGGGCTTGCAGACTATCTGGATCCAATTGACCATCGATTCGGGCGGTGCCCTCCGCAACCTGGGCAACAATATTGTCTAGGTAGGTCTTGCCCTTATAGAGTCGCAGATCCCCTCTGGTGGGATAGGTGGCTTGCGGAACTTGAAAGGCAATCTGCGTGCGTAAATCTTCGGGTTGACCTCGGACTTGGGTTTGGGCATAGACCGAACCAATCTTAATACCAGGAGAGGTACCGTAGCGTTGGGCGATCGCATCCCCCGGCACATCCACAACGGCCACATCCGCCGCCAGTTCTGCTCCCGGCAAGAGATTGTAGCGAGCTGTCCCTGTAATTTTGCCCCCCGACTCTGGTAAAGCCAAGAGCTTAACAACCTTCAAAGTCGGATTATCCAGGGTAAATTCGGCGTTAATGCCCTTAAACGCAACCCGATCAATAGTGGCCCCAGGAGCCATCACCACCTCACCTGCGATCAAGGGTCGATTGACGGCTCCGGTGACTCGAATTTCGGGAACACTGACTTGACCTGCCACGGGCACGGGTAATGTTGGGACTTGCAACGTGGCCAGGGCTGTCTTAACATCTAGTCCAGGAATTTGAGCCGTCAGGTTATAGCCGCGCTCAACATCAATGGTTCCCTTGGCTTGCAGGGGAACCCGATCATAGCGGGCGGTGATTCCTTCCAAAGAGGCCGTCAATCCTCGCAGACGCACATAGCCATTGGCATCATAGAAAGATTTGGGCAGACCAATAATTTGGGCATCAATATCCTTTAAGCGAGCAGTGCCCCGCGTATGGGGTGGTTTATTGGCCGCCAGACGCAACGTCAGATTGGCATCGACTCGACCGGAGCGAATCGCAATCGGCAACTGAAAGGCCCGATCCAAAATAGGTGCAGACACATTTTGCGCCAACAGCAGAACCGTCATCTGCGTCAGATCCAGTTTGGTCTCTCCTTTGGTGCGCAGACGCCCGCCACTGGCAATGCTGCCTTGGGCTTCAAATTTCAGCCGTTGCTGCGCGGATAGAAACTTCAGGGTGCCATTCGTGCGCCGTAATTGCTGCTTCTGAGACCGACCATTCTGGAAAATGAGATTTTCTGGGACTTCCAAATCAGCAGCGCGAAATTGGGCATCCCCATCAATTTTCGGGGGTTGATTCTCAGCGTAGACAATCGCTAGATCGCTTTGCACGTCTTCCGCCTTGACCCGAATCTTCTGCTGGGGCAGACGGATATCCGCTTGCTTGACTTGGGCGATCGCAGACATCTTCAGCGGGCGTTGAGGTCGATACGCTAATTCAAAATCCCCCTCGACTTCCCCAGACTTGACCACCACAGGTAACCCTTCCGGTAAGAAGGCCATCAAGGGAGAGACCCGCAATTGTTTGGCTTTCAGTTTTAGTTGTAAAGCTTGAGTGGGCTGTAACCATTTCCCCTCTAATTGGGCTTTACCCCCCGAATCCAAGGTGCCCTTTCCTTCAAAATCAAAGCGCTGGTTGTCATCTTTAAAGAAAACAACGCCGTTTAGATTACTGAGTGTGCGGTTACTCGCTTTGAAGGGAGCTATCACCGTTTCCCCGCCTTTTAAGCGCAAACTATCTAGCTTGATCTGCAGCCAGCTTTCTTTCTCTTCGCTCAGCCAAGTGGTCGCTAGCCAAGCTTTATCAGCGGTTTGATCAATATAAGCGTTGGCATTGATCAGCGTAATATCTAGATTGAGTTTTCTACTCCACAGGGTTTTCCACAGATCAAACTGAACCTCAACCGCATCCACCCGGCCTTGATCCTTATCTAAAATGGTTTTTCCGTTCACCTGGTGACGATACGGTGGCACCGCAGATGAACCAAAGCGTAAGCCTGTGAGGGAGAAGTGTTCTAATTTGCCAATCTTAACAGGGCGCTGCAAAGAATCACTCAAGCTCTTGGCAATCTGAGGGGCAAGTTCTTCGTAAATGTAGTGGTAGACCCACCCACCTGCCCCCAGCAAACCCGTCAGCAGAATCAGGGCTGTACCGATAACGGGCCGACTGCATAAAATCAGCCACAGACGACGAAAGGGACGGGGCGGTTGCTCTCCACTAGGAGGTGATTGAGACATGAGCTTAAAGCTGCCGACTAGATCAGAGGGAAGTTACGGTTGCACGACTCAAGAGTTGTTAAGCAGATTACCACTCTGCGATACCTATGGAGGGAAACCTAAATTACATTTCCGTGATAGAGATAAAAATACAAGCAACATCCCAAAGCTTGACTTAATCCTTCGTAGACAAAGCGATCGAGAGTCCCTTCTAGGGTAATCTTCATGGTTTGGTTTTTTGTTGTGGTTTTGGGGGTTGTGGCTTTTGCTGGGTTGAGGCAGGTTGTTGCACCGCAGTGGGAGATTTACAAGCTGGGTTAAAACTATAGGCGGTTTTCCAGCTACTGACGGTTTTTTGATCAATTGGAATCAAAATTTTGCCGCCATTAGATAAGGTGAGTCGAGCCCGTGTATCTTTGCTGGGGGCTTGCGCCAGAATAGCGGCAATCCCTGAATCCACCACAAAAATATTGCGGGTCATATACCAGGTTCCACTCGTCGTCTTCTCGCCAAAAAAACTGGTGTAACTATAGTCTTGGGAAAAGATTTTGGGTTGAGCTTTCGATTGGGGGGGAAGTTCAATCAGTTGACTACCAATCCCCAGTTCTAATAGGGTGGGGATAATAGCCGTGGGGTCAGCTCTACCACTGGCGGGGGCATGCTGAATAATGACCTCCACAAAACAGCCTTCTATCTTACTTCCCCATAGAGAGATAAAGGCACTCCGACCCGGTGCAGGTTGACTTGATCGGCCAAAGATGGAGCCATCTAGATCGTTACCCGTAATGTAGCGATCGGCAGTGACCTTACCCAAGGGCGTCTCCACCAAACTTTCTCTAATATCAACGGTTTTTTTGAAGGGTAATGCTTTGCCCCCCACTGTAGACCTTGGGTTGTGGTCAGATCATCTTCATAAATAGCATCATCTTTTTTATCTTTTGCAAGGGCTGCATCAACGGTCAGTAAACCGATCACTAATACCAGACCAGCAGACGCAAAGCTAGCGCCTAGATGTTTCTTAAGAGCAGTCATATTCCTAATCAAAATAGGTGATAAAGGTCATTCTACATGGCCGTCTGACGACAACGGTTAGCAGTTACTACCTGCACAGACTGGCGATTCATCAGCTCCCGTCGGCCTAATGGGTTTAGGTCGAGAGGGAAGGCCACCGGGAGAAGTGGGTTGAAAGGCTGGTGGAGTTGCCGTTGGGATAGTTTGCTGGGTAGCGGATTGAGTGGGTGGGGCAGCGGGCTGCGCGGTTAGGGTCGGTTTGGTCTCCAAGTCCAGTTTAAGCCCCACTTTCGGGGCTAAGGTCAAGAAGGTTTTGATGGGAATTCCTAAGTTCAATCCCGCTTTGACTTGAATAGGGGCATTCTTGCCGTCTCCTGGCAGCACATCTGTTTCCGCTCGACCATGGATGCCAACTAGTTCTCCCTCTCCATTGAGAACAGGACCTCCACTCATCCCTGTACGAGTGATGTTGGTATAGATCAATGAATAACCGTCTTTGGCGTTGGGATTGTGGCCGGAGACTTCACCACTGGTAAATTGGAAAATCCGATTTTCAATGGCCTGACCTGGATCGGCGAATCCGGCAGTATAGACAGCTGAACCAATCCCCGCTTCATCTGCTTGGGCGAGGGGGGCAGTTTTGTAGGGGCGATCGCTCGTAAAACTCACCACGGCCAAATCCACACCTGGAAATTTCTTGACCGCTTGATATTTAACGGGATGTTTTTGGCCATCGAGGGTAACGATCTGATACTCAAAGTCGGCATGTTTGACAACGTGTTCCGCCGTGAGTACGGTGTAGGTTTTATCCTGTTTGGCAATAATCACTCCAGAACCTGGATACTCACTGTTAATTAACACAGTGAAATTTTCTGCATTTTTGCCAATCTGGCTAGAGGGCAAACCCAAACCCACCTGGGTTTGCCAACAAACCACTGTAGTTGTGAATAACGTTCCACCCAAAACGGTCATTAGCTTTTTGTTAAAGCGCATTGTCTTTTGCCCACTCACCTATAAAGAATCATACTCAAGGTCTCCAAGAACTTCAATCTAGGTTGAGCGCGGGGGGAGAGGATCGTAACGCAGCAATAATGTCTTGATTAGCCTTGGGAAACGGGTACTGGTCAAGTTCATCCAGGGTAATCCAGCGAATTTCATCACACTCAATCGCTTGGGGTTCACCTTGCAAGTACCGACAATGATGGACAGTGAGGGTAACTTTGAAGTGGGTATAGGCATGATTCACCGTGATTAAATGGTTCCCAACGTCAATGCTGATGCCCAACTCTTCTTGAATTTCGCGCTGGATACACTCAGGGATAGATTCTTGCGCTTCGACCTTGCCACCTGGAAATTCCCATAGTCCCCCCAGTAAACCTTCTTCAGGTCGCTTGTCAATGAGAATTTGACCTTGATCATTCCAAATCACAGCGACACCGATTTGTTTGTGGGGGAGGGGAACACGCGGTTCAGTCATGGGTAGAGTGGTTTGTAGATGTAGGTGATTTGCTTGGCAACAGGTTATCCATGGGCAGCGATCGCAATTCGGTTGTTTGGGTGTACAAATCGTTGCACCCAGATCCATTAGAGCTTGGTTGAATTCCCTAGGATACTCTGGATCGAGCAAGGTTACTGATACCTGCCACAATTGAGGTATGGCTTGTTTGGGGGGCACCAAGATGGCCATTAACCGGACTAAAATCCGTTTGACATTGCCATCCAGAATGGGAGTGGGTTGATTAAACGCTGCACTGAGAATGCCGCCGGCAGTAGTGCGGCCAATCCCAGGTAGGGTTAAAAGCTGTTCAAGTTGTTGTGGGAATTGCCCATCCGACTGAGAAACAATCCATTGGGCAGTTCGGTGCAGATTGCGGGCGCGTGCATAATAGCCCAGCCCTTGCCAGACTTTCAATACCTCTTGCTGAGGAGCCGCCGCCAGACTGGCGATGGAGGGGAACTTGGCCAGCCAGCGATAGTAGTAGGGAATAACGGTTTTGACCTGGGTTTGCTGGAGCATAATCTCCGATACCCAAATGGCATAGGGATCGAAGGTTTGTCGCCAAGGCAAATCTCGACCCGCTTGCTGATACCACGATCGCAGCAAGACTCGTAATTCTGCGATCGGCAGTTGCTCCAGCTTGGACTTAACCATATCGTGACATATCCCGGTCTTCCCCCTACCCGACGCTCATTGCAAAGCAATAGAGCGCAGGCTTCCGAGTCCTTAGCTCCTCGCTTAATCGGCTCGGCAACCCGACACCTCCACGAGATTAGTTTTACTTCCGCGTGATGCCCCACCGCAGAAGGATTTGAAGCGAGTTGTACAACGAGAAAACTTGTGAAGAAATTGCTTTCTACTCCCTATCCCAACCCTTCAACGTACATGACCTGTCTCGTTGCAGGTTCAGAGGCATTCGAGTTGAGCAGCAAGGCGGGAAGCCCTGAAACACTAAGCCCACTTTGGCAGGTGAGCCAATTGTACCATACTCGTTTGCAGCCTAAGAGTTTGCTCGTCTCGTCGTCGGTGTCCTTCCTGTTGACTGCGCCAAAGCGGTCAGACACCACTCCTCGACTCGCTCGTATTCTTCCCGACGCTCGGCTTCGCCAGAGCGCGAGGCTGCTGCTGCAAAAGCTAAAACTGGTTCAGCAACCACCAGCGTTCTAGGGATGGGATAACTTTCAAACCCTATTCCCCGCGAGGGGACTGAAACAAATATTCAAAGGGATAACCGTGGGACGATAAACCCCTTTCAAACCCTATTCTCTGCAAGGGGATTAAAATTTCCCTAATATTTTCTCTGGGG
Source organism: Acaryochloris sp. CRU_2_0 (assembly GCA_012034865.1). Classification (GTDB taxonomy): domain Bacteria; phylum Cyanobacteriota; class Cyanobacteriia; order Thermosynechococcales; family Thermosynechococcaceae; genus Acaryochloris. The sequence goes on from JAAUOM010000006.1 coordinate 12,524, forward strand.
ACATCTTCCAAAAAGCTTTCAAACCCTATTCCCCGCAAGGAGACTGGAACTTTTTGCCTCAAGAGTATCAAGTTCACTTTGTTTGGCTGATCTTTCAAACTCTATTCCCCGCAAGGAGACTGAAATGTGAGTTTAGAGGCTATGTAAGATCTCTTCATCTGCAATGTACTCTCCTGTATTTTGACTTTAGTCGTGCAGCAAAACGCCAACCATTTACCAAGGAATATTTTTGTCAGCCAAGAGTTTTAGTCCGTGATAGTTGCCATCAGCCTCTGGGTAACCTGAGAGTAGTAAGGAAGATCAGGGGTATCCGCAATGGTACTCTGATGAGCCAATGTCCTAGCTGCATGTATAGGAACTAAAGGTCACTCAGGGACAATATTATGACTATTATCCAATCCAGGGACTTAGAAGCACGAGGACTCTTGAACGACCAGTCTTCTGCTCTTGAGATTCAAGGAAAATGGTTTAAGCCTGGGCCTTCTTTTGCCAAATCATCTCGCCAAATCGCCATTGAATTTTGTGAGGAGGCTGTCTCTCAAGGACGACAATATATCCTGATTGAATTTCCCTCTTATCTCATGGCTTGGCAGCGGATACATCTTAAGACTCCAGCAGTGGCTCTCTCTGAGGCAGAGGCACATCCCCCAAACCCACCACTGGGTCATCCAGGGAGTCCAGCTCATCCAGATTTATCTCATCCAACGGTGTCGCTACTTCAGCCAACCTCAACGGAGAGCGTTACTCCCCAACAGGGAGAGGGGGTCAACCTTGATGAAGCGTTTATTAATCAGTGCAAAGCAGAACTGGCTTTTCATATTGGCCCTATGGCCAAATGGATTACTGAACAAACCCTTCAGCAGTCTACTCAATTGACCCCTAAACAACTGATTGAAGCCCTTGCTGCTCACATTTCAGACAGTAAAGCAGCCCTGTTGTTTAGGCAAAGTTTTGAGCTTCAGTGAGTTAACTCAGATCTTGCACCATTCTCAATTGTTCCGCACAGCACCGCCCTGGAATAAATTCCGGGCTAATACCCAAAGTCCTCCCAAAAGAACTGGGAAAAGAGTCCAGTCCATTTCAATGGACTTAAGCCATGAGCCAGGAAATTCATTTCCTGGTGGTTGATGCAACAGGTGCAAGATCTCAGTTAAGCCTTAGCGGTGCAAAAAAGTCGTCAAGCCCTTGCCATGAGCGTATTGGGGAAGTGAATAGGGTGACAAAGAGGAAGAAACAAAGAGAAGCTTGAGTTCCTCAAGAATCAAGGAATCCCCATGGAACCCCCTGTGCCATATCGTCAACTGGAAATCGAATTGAGTCAATGGATTAAGCCAAATGAGTTTTGTGGCTTAGAAAGTTGGAGGGCATAAAGGTTGGCATAAACACCCTGTTTTGCCACTAGATCCTTATGGGTACCTTGCTCCACAATCTTGCCTTGTTGAATCACTAATACTTGGTCTGCTTCAGTGACGGTGCTGAGGCGATGGGCAATCACAAAACTGGTGCGCCCTTGGAGTAAACGAGAAATGGCATCTTGCACTAACGCTTCTGTGCGGGTATCAATACTGCTGGTGGCTTCATCCAAAATCAGAATTTTGGGGTTAATCAAAATGGCACGGGCAATGCTGACCAGTTGTCGCTGTCCCTGACTGAGGGGTGTGCCCCGCTCCCCCAACTGCGTACAGTACCCTTGGGGCAAAGAGGTAATAAATTCATGAACATTGGCCGCTTGGGCAGCCGCTTCGATCGCAGCATGGCTGACTTGGGGGGCACCAAAGGCAATATTCTCAGCCACCGTGCCCCCAAACAGAATATTGTCTTGAAGGACAATGCCAATCTGACGGCGCAAACTGGCCTGGGTAACGCTGCGGATATCAATGCCATCAATTTTGACTGCCCCGGCGGAAACATCATAAAAGCGCAGAATCAAATTAATAATCGTGCTTTTCCCGGCACCTGTGGGACCAACCAAAGCAATCATCTGTCCCGGCTTGACCAGCAAATTAATATCTTGGAGAACTTGTTGATTAGAAGTATAGCCAAAGGAAACATTCTCGAATGCCACTTCACCCTGAATCGGCGGCATTTCCGTCGCGCCCGCAGCATCTTGCAGCACAGAGGGTTCATCCAGGAGCAGAAAAATCCGCTCTAACCCCGCCAAGGCCGATTGAGCTTGGGTATAAAACTGGCTGAGAATTTGAATCGGGCGAAAGAACTGCTGCACATATAGTAAAAACGACGTCACCACTCCCACGGTGGCGGCACCCGTGACGGCTAGATAGCCGCCATAGGCCATCACAGCAGCAGTGGCCAGGGTATTGAGAAAATCGATGGAGGGTAAAAAAGCAGCGGTGACCGCCACCGCTTGCACATTAGCATCGCGGTTGGCGGCATTCAAACTGTCAAACTCGGCGATATTGAGCGGCACCCGATTAAAGGCTTGGGCTTCGCGCACGCTGCCAATATCTTCTTCTAGTTTGGCGGACAGGTCGCCAATTGTCTGGCGCGTCACCCGGAATCTGGCTCTCGCCCACCGAGAAAAGAAGTCCGTGGTTAAGATCATCAGCGGCACGACGAAGTTGCTGAGTAGCCCTAGTTTCCAGTTGATCGAGAACATGGCGATCACGATTCCCAAAAGGCTGAGGGTGTTGCCCAGCATTTGAGCCACGGTCAAACCAAAGGCTTGATTGACGGTGCTGACATCATTGAGCAACCGACTCATCAGATCACCCGCTTCACTGCGATCAAAAAAGCTGACGGGGAGGCTCTGAATTTTGGTGAAGATATCCTGGCGGAGTTGGGCGAGTAAGCGCTGCATAATCAAACCGACTCGTAAAATCTGGCCGCGAATCGCCCAGATGCCGAGAAAATAGATACAGACTAACAACGCTAACATCCCCAACAACCCTTGGAGATTGTCCTGCGCAATCAGATGGTCAATGGCCCAGCCAATCAGAAATGGTCCCAAAGACTGACTGGCAGCACCCAGAGTCACTAGGAGCAGGGCAATGGGAATCTCGCGGCGATAGGGTTTCAGGTATCCCAAAAATCGTTGCAGCGTGGTTAGGCTCGGCTTTTCCTCCGCTGCTACCACTGGGCTGAATCCTCTCATGGCATCACCGTTGATTGAATTTGCGGTAACCTTTCAGGGGGTAAGGTCATACGCCCATTGTGACAATACTGTTTACCAACGGTGGGATTACCAAGATCACGAGGAAATCCAGCATGTTTATGTCCCAGCACAATTGTAGGGGTTGTTGAGAGCTGATGTTGTGTGAGCATAGCGATGGGCTTGTAGGAGGGATTGATAGGAGGGACTGTCAGCCCATCGGTCAATTTCGCGGGCTCGCAATACGGGCAACGGATGGGTGAGTTCTACGGTTTGCAGTGTTTTGAGTAGGGTAGCCCATTCATTATCGACTTGATCATAGGCACGGGCTTGGTCAATGAAGGCATCAACATTGAGTTGAGAGGCCAAGGTGGGTGACCCTCCAGCCAGCTTCATCAGCACCGATGCCATCACCTTGGCATTTTGGGAAACTAATAGACCGGCGCGATCGCAAGTGAACTCCGCACAGCGCACCCAGGCCATCAACTGCATTTGCAGACTTTTGGCAATTAATCCACCCCAGGGGGATAATTGCCCAGCGGCCAGTACCAGCAAATTGGCCAGGGTCAAGTAAACCCCATGTTCACATTTGAGATGCCCCAGTTCATGGGCTAAGACGGCCTGAATCTCGCCAGGATCCAGTAACTCCAACAGCGACGTGTGCACCACAATAAAAGGTTGTTTCCCCCGCATGGCTAGGGTATAGGCATTGGGAGTTGGGTGTTGACGGACGTAGAGTTGAGGCAGGTCAAGGTCTAAGATGTGGCAGGCTTCTTGCAGCAGATGGTATAAGTCAGGGAGTTGCTTATTACTCACCAACACGCTAGAGCTAATATTCTCCAAATACAAGACCTGTTCTGCCATACCGCCCAGCACACTGCGAACCAGCCAATCCAAACCAGGGAGTTGCTGCAACATTTGAGTGGCTTCTAAATCAAGGGGATGTCGGAACTGGGCAGCTTGCAACCCCAATAACGGTATCTTAGACATAGGTATGACGTTTAGGTGGGTTTAATGAGGAAGCCTCATTCCTATTGTGACATTAGTTTGTGGGTGAAGAGATTGGACACCAGGGGGATAGGCTCAACGCTGTCCCTGCTCAAACTAGATGATGTGGGTGGGATTGCCTCACAATTGCAGATGCGATTCTCGGCTACCGTTTATAGGCAGATGTGACGGATGTGTTAAGAGTCTGCGGATTATGAGCTGAATCTGCTAGCTTGAAGGGGGTAATCGCTTTCTCTTAAAGTTTGTATTGCGATCAAAATAATAGTAAACAGAACGCCTGTGGCTCCGATAAAAAAAGAAATCAACAAAACCAACCCAATATCAACGAGCGGATTCGCTTTCCTAAGATTCGAGTGGTCGATGCTGATGGCTCCCAGCTTGGGATCATGGCTCCCAACGAAGCAATGGAAATTGCTGATGAGCGAAACCTCGATCTAGTCCTAGTCAGTGATAAAGCTGATCCCCCGGTCTGTCGGGTTATGGACTACGGTAAATTTAAGTTTGAGCAAGAAAAAAAAGCGCGAGAAGCCAAGAAAAAGCAACACACTTCTGACGTCAAAGAAGTGAAAATGCGCTACAAAATTGACACCCATGACTATGATGTCCGGGTGAATCACGCCAAACGCTTTTTAAGCTCTGGAGACAAGGTTAAAGCAACCGTGACCTTCCGAGGCCGTGAGATTCAACATGCTCATCTGGCCGAAGCCCTCTTACAGAAAATGGCGGGCGATCTGCAAGAGTTTGCTGAAGTCCAGCAAGCTCCCAAACGAGAAGGGCGCAATATGATTATGTATTTGTCTCCCAAAAAATAACTCCCGGCTGGGTAGGTTAATCGCTCTAGGAGAGCGGCGATTACAGTGGCTGCCCCCCAACTTGAACCCATTCGTGCAGTTCAAACTCCACACAGTGGTTCTTGATCAGGGGATCGTGCTGCACAAGTCGCAAGGCTTCTTCTGGGGTGGCAGCCTCAAAGATCAGCATTCCGCCTGCACTGTCCCGCCAATACCCGGTTTTGGCTCGATGCCCTGCCAGGGACTGGACATAGGCAACATGGGCGGAAACATACTGATCAAAGGTTTTTTGTCAACAATACCGCGTTCAATTTTGACAAACCAGGCCATAGCTTTAAAGATATTTGTTTAGGATCAAAGATAGTTTTTCTTTGGCGGTGCTGGGAATTTGATCAAGGGGCGTTAAGATGGCATATTTCAAAGCCTGATGTGCGTCAGAAGCGGGGGGGGATTGGCTGAGACGTTGAACAGTGGCTTGGATGACTTGTTGGGCATTCTTAGCATTTTTCTGGAGATTGCCAATAATCATTTCTACCGTGACGCTATCGTGGTCAGGATGCCAGCAATCATAGTCCGTCACCAAGGCTAGGGTGGCGTAGGCAATTTCCGCCTCACGAGCCAATTTTGCTTCAGGTAAGTTGGTCATCCCAATTACGGTTCCGCTCCAACTTCGATAGAGATTGGATTCCGCTTTCGTAGAAAAAGCGGGGCCTTCCATGCAGACATAGGTGCCCTGGCGATGCAGCGTGACATCAGAGAGATTAAGGGAGGCGATCGCATCCCCTAATACCTGTGCTAGTGCCTTACAAATAGGTTCACCAAAACCAATATGGGCAACAATGCCATTGCCAAAAAACGTAGAGATGCGATGTTTAGTACGATCAATAAACTGATCGGGAATCACCATATCCAAAGGTTTGGCCTCGGGTTGCAAGGAACCCACTGCAGAAGCGGAAATAATATACTCAACTCCCAAGGACTTTAGGGCATAAATATTGGCTTGAAAGGGCAACTCACTGGGAATTAAATGATGATGGCGACCATGACGCGCCAGAAAGACCACTCGCGCACCTGCTAAAGTGCCCACAATGAAAGTATCCGACGGATCACCAAAAGGTGTACTCACCTGAACCTCTTCAATCTCCGTCAGCGCCTCCATTTGATAAAGGCCACTGCCGCCGATAATGCCAATTTTCGCCTGAACCATATCCCATCCGATTAAGTTATCAATTCTTCTGTAGTGTACTAGGTGGCAGGGGAGCGGTGGGGGTTATCAGTCCTTTTGTAGAGTAGGAGGGAAACCACCCGCTCCCCTTTGGGAGATTCGGTTAATCTCGATGCCACCGGATGCCGCCTCCGGCTTGATCAATTAGGGTAATCCCTTGGGCTTTGAGCTGGTCACGGATGCGATCGCTTTCTCCATAATCTTTGGCTTGGCGGGCTGCTTGCCGTTGTTCGATCAACGCTTCAATCGCTTGATCGCTCAATCCCTCGCTACTCTTAGCGGTGTCTGGTTGAGCAGCTAGTCCTAAAACCTGAGATAAACACACCAGGGTTTGCCACTGGCTTTTGAGGGTATCACTGGCGGTTGGGGTTGCACCTTGATGAGTCAAGACATTGCCTTCTTTACGCAATTCCTTAGCCAATTCAAAAAGGACTACTAAACCTCCGGGAGAATTAAAATCATCATCCATCGCAGCCTCAAACCGCTGAACAGCCTCACTGGGATTAGGGATACGCATATTAGCCGGATTCCCAAAATCGGGATCATTGCGATCGGGCCACTGTAAGGAACCCCCATACTCATAGCCAAACAGGAGTCCTTCTTTGAGGGTCTGCCAACTGTGCTGGGCAGCGGCGATCGCATCCTCGGTAAAATCAATGGGCTTGCGATACTGCGCTTGCAGCACAAACAAGCGTAACGCCATCGGATCGAAGACTTCACCTCCTAAGACAGGTAAGGGGGTATCTAACAATTGGCGGATCGTCGTGAAATTACCCAAAGACTTAGACATTTTTTCATCCCCCACAGTCACAAACCCGTTATGCATCCAATATCTAGCCAGCCTAGAAGTTAAGACCGCTTCGGATTGAGCAATTTCATTTTCATGGTGGGGAAACACTAAATCTGAACCACCCGCATGGATATCAATCTCTGCCCCCAAATCGGCATGAACCATTGCCGAGCATTCAATATGCCAGCCCGGACGTCCCAACCCCCAGGGAGACTCCCAACTGGGTTCACCGGGTTTGGCTGCCTTCCACAGGGCAAAATCCAGGGGATGGTGCTTCTTTTGCTCCCCTGGCTCTAGCCGACCACTCGCCCCTGCTTCCATCTGATCGAGGGATCGGCCTGAGAGCTTGCCATACCCTGGAAACCGCTCCACGGCATAGTAAACATCTCCCTGGGCAGCATAGGCAAATCCTTGTTCCTCTAAACGTTGGATCAAGGCAATAATATCTGGCATTGCCGCCGTTGCTTGCGGATAAGCATCCGCCGTCAAAATATTCAGTCGAGCCATATCCTCTGCATAGGCGCGGATAAAGATTTGGGTGATCTCTTGCCAATCTTGCCCCGTTTGGGCAGCTCGATTCAGGATTTTGTCATCAATATCCGTGTAATTTTGCACATACTGAACCTCATAACCCCGCCATTGCAGATAGCGACGCACCATATCCCAAACAATGTAAGAGCGGGCATGTCCTAAATGACAATAGTCATAGACCGTCACGCCACAGCAATACATCCGTACCTGACCCGGCACAAGGGTCGCAAAGGGTTCTTTGGTTCGCGTTAGGGTGTTGTAAAGTTTCAAGGACATCAGTTAAGGGTTAAAAATAAATGGGAATCAAAGACAGATTCAGGGTCATGCAAGAATGCTAGACAGCTAAAACGGGAGGAAAATCTATTTTCTGAGGGACTATTGACTAAATGGACAAAATCATTAGTATTATTTTGGGTCTAATCGCTCAAAAATTGGCAAGGGATAGACTATAATCGCCTCAATTGCAGGATCAACTTATGATTGCAGTCTACCCCGGCAGTTTCGATCCCATTACTTTAGGACATCTCGACATTATTGAGCGAGGATGTCAGCTTTTTGAAAAGGTCATTGTAGCCGTAGCTCGCAATCCTAATAAACAACCCTTATTTTCCATTCAACAGCGCTTAGCGCAAATTCAGACCTGTACCCAACATCTGGCCAACCTAGAGCTTGACACATTTGATACACTAACAGTGACTTATGCACAAAAGCGCAAAGCGCAAGTATTACTACGAGGGTTACGGGTTCTTTCTGATTTTGAGTATGAGCTGCAAATGGCCCATACCAATCACAGCTTATCTTCCCAAGTTGAAACCGTGTTTCTGGCTACATCCAATGAGTATAGTTTCTTAAGTAGTAGCTTAGTTAAAGAAATTGCCAAGTTTGGTGGTTTAGTCTCACATCTTGTTCCTGAAAACGTTGCCATTGAGTTAGAAGAATGCTTCACCAAGACGCCTCCTTTCGTGTCGATACCCACGCCAACGGCTCCGACTACGCCAATGGATTAACGGCTCATCAATCCCAAGGGTTGGAACTACAACAACAGCTCCAACGGTTGGAAGAAATTATTGTCCTAGATGGGTTAAAAATTCCCTTAACCCAGCGCACCGTTGTGGATGAAGAACAACTGTTATCTCAGTTACTCGCAGTAGAAAGAAGTATTCCTGATACGATCCGCTCAGCCGAGAATATCTTGCACAACAAGGAAGAAATTATTAGTCGAGCCAATCAATATGCACAAGAACTCATTCAGTCTGCTGAACAACGAGCTGCCCAAATTGCAGACGAACTGACGATCATTCAGCAAGCAGAAATGGAGGGACAACATCTGCGCAAGCAGGTTCAAAGTGAGGTTGAAACCATCCGTCAGCGCAATATCTCGGAAGTTGAGCGAGTCAGACGCCAAACTCAGCAGGAAATTGACGCTATGCGCCAAACTACCCAGGCCGAATGTGAACAGATTCAACAAGAAGCCGATCGCTATGTTGAGCAGGTCCTCAAAGAATTGGAGGATCGATTAGGTCATATGACAAGAGTCGTGCAAAATGGTCGCTCTCACCTCCACAGTTCTGCTGGACAATGAAAAATTGCTTATATTAATATTGATAGCAATCAACCTCTTGCCATCATGACTGAGCCTATTCCTGCTGTAACCCTACCCCCTTGTAATAGACCAGAGCAAGAAGCGCAATGGCTCCAAGCGGCGTTACGCGAGTGGCTAGACCGTGAGTTTTTGCCAGAATTGGTGAATCAAAAGATTGCCCAGCGTGCTGCTGCTGTCTATTTTCGACACCGCTTAGAAGGGGAAAACGATGTGGGGTCTTTGCTGATGGCGGTTTTAACTGAGATGCAAGGATTTGACTTTTCTAAAAGCTTTTACAGCGAGTTTGCGGTTGCTAATGCCGTCAGTGATCTGTTGCTGAGCAGTTTAGGCATTGATACCTGCTGTGGCCAGTCCTAAAATCATTCTAGGGATCGGCAATGCTTCTAGGCTTGACTTCTAAGATGAGGCGGCGCGAGGCTCAAAAAGCGTTCGACGGGGATCGCCCAACTGGAACGTTCCATCACTTTATGTAACGCTGGATTGGGCTTGGAGCCATCCGCAAAAATATAGGGGTCGCCCCAGAGCGGGTAGGCATGCATCCCATTAATGCCAATTACCTGTCCTTGACGGTTCAACACAGGGCCACCACTCATCCCTTTTTCGACAGGGTTGGTGTAGCCCAGTTGATAGCCTCCAACCAACACCTTGGGAGAGACTAAAGAGATTTGACCAGAGGTAAAGTGAAAGGTAGGTTGTGGGGGTTGCCGACGGGCCTGGGACCAGCGGGAATCATTGGAGATCGGGAAACCCGCTGCAAAGACGGGCATTCCGGGTGACAGGGATAGCGCTGACGCCAGGGTAGCAACGGGATAGGACACCGTAGAACTCTGAAATTCAAGTAAGGCTAGGTCATTATCCTTAAATCCAGGATGATGCCGGAGACGGGCTGCATACCGTCGTCCATCGGATGTCATCACTTGAAAGTGCTTCCCGAAGTCCACCACATGTTGATTGGTAATGACGGTGTAAGTTGATCCTTGGCGATGGATGACGATACCTGAACTCCAATCTCCATCCACAAAGACAGTGACTGTAATGGTTTGGGCATAATGATGGAGTGTTTTGATTTGGGGAACAGACAAGCCACCCATGCGCATCATCAACTCAGAAGACCCTAGGACTGGCAAAAGGGCTGTGGTTGGAATGCAAATCTTCATCCCCTGAGCGGGTCTTAGGGCAGACAAACCCATCAAACTCACAGTACACAATGAAAGAACTAGGCTTAAAGGCATAGGCAGCATAGCAGATCAACCTTACCAGTGATTGTCTGGAGGACGAAGGAGAAGGTTGGAATGGCAGATAGTCTGCTCATACAAATAGATAGGTTGACAGTAACTGGTGAGGAAGATATCTCGCCTCATTACATCAACCTATCTCTCACAGACGATAGGTTTTGTGTCTAGCTGCGATCGCTGACGATCCTAACTTCTAGTCCTTCGATGTCTGCCATGGAATGAGCTTTTACCATAGACTTAACGGCGTTGTAGAGGAGGGGTCAGACTGAGACTGGGGTTGTGTTGGCTGGACGTTGGGTTGCGGTAGGCTAGGAGCAGCACTCTCACTCAAGGTTGTGTCCACGGGAGCCTGATCCAAGAACTCTTTCATGTTGATATAGACCCGCTCTGATGTTTCATTCAGCGGCCCGCGTGAGTTAACTCTAACCCCCAACAGTTGCTTAAGGGTTTGCCCCGGATTACTACCTGGTTTTAAGGTAAACAGCAACCCACTACAAGGTCCACCTTCTGTAGTAGCTACACAAATAACCGACTGCTGATTCATCCTCCCGGTGGTCAGATAATTCAGGGTGCCGTCTTTATCATAGGCTTCAAAGCGCTCAGACACTTTCTGACAACGAGTTTCCGCAGACCAACCAGAGTTACCAAAGTAGTCTGAGGTCCACTTAATGACGGGCACATTGCCCCGCTTGGTCTTAGCCATTGTGGCCGGAACACCCCCACTTTCGCCACAACTAAACCGTTGTTCACCTGCTTGGGCAGGCTGGCTACCCAGTATTAAAGTTGCACCAGCCACCACGGACAACGCAAGAAGACATGTGATCCGCTGACGCTTCATAATCCCGTCTAAGCCTCATTTAGCTGAAGAGTTACAATTCAGGTATATCACGCCTTCTATAGGAATTGCAAAAGCCTAGATCACACCTTTGTGCAAATCTGAATCACGATCATTGCCTAAAGTTCAGACCAGTGTGGTGGTTTATCCTTTGCAGGGAGATTCAACAAGTTTGATGAAGCCAGTTTATCATTAAATCCATGTTTCACTCTAACCCTATGCATTCAGTTGATCTGACTTCATGAGGATTTTAAGACGCAGGGTATAGGAATAAAATTCTCTTGGGATTGCCAAACAAATAGGAAGGGAAGTAAGGAATGCGAGGACTTTGGTTAGAAAACAATCAACTAGAGCTACGGACTGATTTGCCTGTTCCTGAACCCGCAGAAGGTGAAGCCCTCATCCGTGTCCTACGGGCAGGTATTTGCAACACGGATCTGGAGTTACTCAAGGGCTATTATCCCTATCGAGGGATTTTAGGACATGAATTTGTGGGCAGGGTTGTCCAAGGGGCTAACCCTTGGCAAGGACAACGGGTTGTGGGGGAAATCAATGCTGCCTGTGGTCAGTGCTACTATTGCCGCCGCCATCAACCCACCCATTGCGATCGCAGAACTGTGTTGGGGATTGTGAATCGGCAGGGGGCTTTCGCTGATTATTTAACCTTACCGATCGCAAATCTTCACCCTGTCCCTGAGCATCTCTCAACTCAGACGGCCACCTTTACAGAACCTTTGGCAGCAGCCTTAGAAATTCAAGAGCAAGTGACGATTCATCCCCAAGATCGGGTGTTAGTGGTGGGAGAGGGTAAGCTGGGTCAGTTAGTTGCCCAGACCCTAGCCCTGACAGGTTGTCAGCTCTTGGTAGTGGGTCGCCATCCTGAAAAACTGGCGAATTTAGCAGCGCGCAATATTGCCACAGGTTTGGCAGATGCGGTGGGCGATCGCACCTTTGACATTGCTGTCGAATGCACGGGCAACCCTGAAGGCTTTGAGCAAGCGCGTCGGGCACTGCGTCCGCGTGGCACCTTAGTTCTCAAAAGTACCTATGCAGGCCAATTGACCTTGGATGCGTCTGCGCTAGTAGTGGATGAAATTACCCTGATCGGCTCTCGCTGTGGCCCCTTTGCCAAAGCCTTAGATCTGTTGGCAAAGGCCGCTGTGGATGTCTCGCCCCTCATCCAAGCCACCTATCCCCTCACACAAGGTTTGGAAGCTTTTGCCCTCGCCCAACAACGAGGGAGCCAAAAAGTACTCTTAGCCATGGAGGATCTACAGACCTAAACGCAGATTTTCGCCTTTGACCCAACCTTGAACACTGGGTTTATCCACGATCTTGATCGAATACCAAGCATAGCCATTATTACCCTTTGCTTGCTTGAGGACTTCCACTTTTTCTCCAGAGACACCTCGAATTGACAAGGCTCGTTCTGTTGAGGGTTCAGCATAAAAGTCAACCACTTGGCTCGACGGCGCACTCAACTGGGCTAGCTTGGGTATTGTAAAGCTTGTGAGTAAGCGCACCTGATCCCCTCGAACCCAGCCTTTAGCCTGGACATTCTCCATGAGTTGAACCTCATACCAAGCGAACCCGTCTTCGCCCTTCGCCATTTTCAGAATCTCTACCTTTTGGCCTGAGGTAGCCCGGTGTGGCGTTGCGGTCTGCTGAGCAGGGGTGGTTTGTAAAGACACAACAACCCCCGATGGTGCCGTGATCGACCCTGGATTTTTGGGCTGAGAGATCGGCTTGACTTCTTTGACCTCTTTGGCCTCTGGCTTAGTCGGCAGAGCTTTCACAAAATCTCCGCGTACCCATCCTTCAGTCTTGGTGTTGACAAATTTGAGTTTGTACCAAGTGTAGGTATCCTTGCCTAAAGTTTGTTGCAATACCTCCCCTTGCTCACCCGGTTTAGCTGCCCCTGAGGCTTTAGACTCAGTACTGGGTTCAGACCGAACATTAATGGCAATCTGCGGATCTTGAGCCATGATCACGACCAACTGAGGTGTTTTCCCTGTTGGTGCAGGCAGAGATTGACCCACTGGCGGCGAAGCAGGGGGAGGAGTCGCGGGGGACGACTGGGGAGAAGCCGTCGCAGGAGGAAGAGTCGCAGGGGGTTGAGACCCTTCAAGCACTTGTAATGAGGCTTCTGGAACCCAATGATCGCCGATCTTCAGCCAAATTTGCCCTTCATTACTAAAAACTCGCAATGCGGGATTGAGAATCACCCCCGCATTATATTCACCAATAATTTCACCGGAACTCTTAGGTTGAGCAAAAATACTGGCTCCTCCGGGTTTGACTTGCACGGTTTTCGGAGGAGCAGGGGACTCAGCCCAGCCTCTGTCCATCGGCAATAATGCCGCCAGAGTGATGGCCACTCCGCTCACTAGTAGTGGAGATAGTCTTTTGACACACAGCATCAGAGTTGCTCCTTAGCCCTTCACATCAGAGAAAAATCATGGTCTAGTCTGTCAGGATTTTGGAAGAGTTTCTAGGCGAACGCTAGATCTATTTACCTTTCTTAGCGCTGATGGAGTCGTTTAGCCCGTCTCTGTTGCCGTGAGCCTGAACTCTTGCAGCAAAAGCATCACTCAGAGGACAAGGGGAACCAACTCGCCCGCCAAGCTGCGGTAGCTTCAGCGATGGTTTTTTCTCGTTGCTGTTGGCGAAAAGACTCTTGTAGGGATTTTAGCTTTTGCCACAGTTGACGCAACTGATGTCGTCCATTCATAACATCGGCGTCTGTAAATTCTAAATCAGACAATTGCAGAAAAATCGCCACAACAGGATCACCACTGGTGGTGGATGAGAGTCCTTCTTCATCATCGACTAAGGCTTTGATCAGGTGAGGAGTACTGGTAATGGGTCGACCATGTTCTGCGGCCTTACTGGCGATTTCAAATAAGAGATCCATCGATTTGATTTCAAGGATTTGATGATCTTGTAACAGTTGATTGGCCTGCTGCGAAATTTGCCGTAGAACCTCTAGGATAGCTTGTTCTAGATCTTGCAAAAGAGTGATGAGTTGTTCAGGTTCAACTTCTTCTGTAGTGACAAAGGTGTTCAAAGGCTGTAAAAGTGTCGTCAATGACTCTTCTAGGTTTTGGCCTAAATGTTGTAACTTCTGTTGTAAGGTTTGTTGCTGGTTGAGGGACAACTGCAAAAACGCTTCAGGATAGATCTGAGTACACAGATGATAACTGGCAAGAATCAACTTTTGAGCAACAGCAGGGCTAAGTAACGCTAAGTACTGTTGATAGCTTTCACGGGCTTCATGGGTTAATTCAACGGTCTGTTGAGTTAACTGATCAAGATGTTTTTGAATTTGCGTAATCTCTGTGGCCATCATTATCAATAGGCTAACTGAACGAACGATACCTGATTTATACCCGTTCTCAAAAATCAGGCTACAAATGTCTTCCCCATCTTCTCCATCTCTATCTATAGTCGGATCAATGCTAAAGGGTCTTGTTTCTCCCCATCCCTACTGAATGAGTAAGGCTACTTCCAGTGGACAATTTAGCTTTTGACAATTGCCCCAAAGTCGCCCAGAACCAGCGCATGGTTGCGTAACAAGCCTAGCAAGTTGAGGCGATTGCGGCGCAGGTCGGTTGCTTCTGCCATCACCAAGACACTATCGTCGCCGTCGAAGAATTGACTGACGGCAGGGGCAATTGCCTGCAACCCTTGAACCAGTTTTTGATAGTCACGGGTCACTTGAGCGGCTTGCGTTTGGGGCAAGAGCTTCAACAATCCATCGTAAAAGAGTTGTTCACAGGACTGCTCAAAGAGTTGGGGCTTAACGAAATCATCTGGATTGAGGACGTCTAAAGGCAAATCCCCTTGTTTGGCCAAACGGGTTGCGCGATTGACGGTTTCATAGATAGTGTCTAGGGTGCCATCCGTGCGAATGTGCTGGAGAAATTGAGCGCGATCGCGCCCATCCAATACATCCGTCAAGGCCCGCTGCTGGTATTCCTGAGCTTCTCCTAGAACTGCATTCACTAGATCATAATCAATCCCCCGTTCATCCTGAAGTAAATTGTGGACTCGCACGGCCAAAAAGTCTTGCAACTGTTGTTGCAAATCGGGTAGAGGCTGAGATTTTTCACAGGTTTCGACAAAAGAGGTGATGGTTGCTACTAACAACTGATCAAGGTTCAAATCTAGATTGGCATCCCAGATAATATTGAGAATGGCATTAGCAGCCCGCCGCAGGGCAAAGGGATCAGAAGACCCGGTAGGGGACATCCCCAAGCCAAAAATGCATACTAAGGTATCTAGTCTGTCGGCAATGCCTACAACCCTACCCAAGAGAGTTTGAGGAAGGTCTCCCTGGGCACCTTTGGGCAAGTAATGTTCAGAAATCGCGACTGCAACTGCTGCATCTTCACCGCTGGTGATCGCATACTTTTGACCCATGATTCCCTGTAATTCTGGGAATTCTCCCACCATTTGAGTCACTAAATCCGCTTTGCACAGCAGGGCAGCCCGGTGGATGCGTTGAGTCGTTTTGGAGTCTAACTGGAGTTGCTGAGCAATCCCTTTGGTAATAGCCACAATCCGATCAACTTTGGCACGCACCGAACCCAACTCTTCTTGAAACGTGACCGTTTCTAATTTCGGCAAATAATCCGCAAGGGCTATTTTTTGATCACTCTTGTAGAAAAACTGACCATCAGCCAGCCTTGCTCGAATCACCCGCTCATTGCCTTTAGCGATAATTTCGGACTTGGCGGGATCACCATTGGAGATCGTAATGAAATAGGGTAAAAGCCCTAGGCTGTCGGTTTGTTTACTATTGGCTACGGGAAAATAGCGTTGATGAGCAACCATTTCTGTAGTAATGACTTCTGGGGGCAGCTCCAAAAACTCAGGATCAAAACCACCCATGACAGCGGTGGGCCACTCGACTAAATAGGTCACTTCCTGTAGTAAATCGGTGGAGATGACAGCCTCTCCCTTGACCTTCTGAGCACACGCACGAACTTGTTTCTCGATGATGGTCTGGCGTTCGATCTGGTTCACTTGTACAGAAGCGGCTAACAATATGTCAACGTACCCTTGGGCATAGCTAATTGTGATAGGTTCAGGGTGCAAAACACGATGACCCCAGGATGTGCGATCGCTGACCATTGTGCTTGCTGCATTCTCTAATCGCACCGGGATAACCTGATCGTCTAACAAACAGACCAGCCATCGGATCGGTCTGGAAAATCTCAGGTCTCCGTCTCCCCAACGCATAAACCGCTTGCCTTCCAGGCCAAAAATCCATTCAGGGATGAGAGCGGACAAGACCTGAGCAGCAGGTTGGCCAATCGTAGTTTTGTGGACAAAGACAAATGCGCCTTTGTCGGTATCACGTAGCTCAAAATCCTCAATATTAACCCCTTGTTTGCGGGCAAATCCTTGTGCTGCTGGAGTGGGTTTACCGTCTTTGAAGGCTGCACTAGCAGCAGGACCTTTTAGTAATTCTGTTTGATCAGGTTGCACCTTAGGTAAGCCAACAGCCAAAATGGCTAGCCGCCGTGGGGTACCAAACACTTCTATGGTTTGGGGGGCAAGAAGATGACTTTCAAGGCTTCTAGGAACCTGCAACTGCCATTGTTCAATCGCCGATTCCACAAAGTTGGCTGGCAATTCTTCTGTGCCAACTTCTAAGAGAAATGTCGCCATCATAGAACCCACTTGAGTATTGTTTTACACAGTCTATCGTGGGAGTACAGAAAAATGGTGCGATGGTCAATGGTGGGACTCCATGCAGCAAATCTAGGGCACAAATAGGTGTCACACGATCCGCCTCTATCCTTGGATGGATGTTTGGTTGACACTGGGATAGATGTTATTGGACGCTATTTCACCTAGAATCACGACTGAATATAGAGCCGTGAATTCTGTCTTACGTAGGAGGCAACCATTGATGTCTGAAACGAATGGGGTAATGATGCAGTACTTCCACTGGTATATCCCAGAGGATGGCAAACTTTGGAATCAGTTGGCTGAGTCTGCCAAAGATCTAGCGAACGTGGGGATTACCTCTGTTTGGCTGCCTCCTGCTTACAAAGGAATTGGGGGTGGTATGGACGTGGGTTATGGAGTCTATGATTTATTTGATTTAGGTGAATTTGACCAAAAAGGCTCTGTCAGAACCAAATACGGCACAAAGGATGAATATTTACAGGCCATTAAAGCTGCTCAAGAGGCCGGAATTCGCGTCTATGCTGATGCTGTTTTTAACCATAAATTAGGGGCAGATGAAGCTGAAGAAGTGGAGGCCACTCCTTTTGATCCGGAAAATCGGCAGGAAACTATCGGTGAGTACCAGAAAATTAAGGCTTGGACCCACTTTACCTTTCCCGGTCGTGGTGAGACCTATTCCAGCATGAAGTGGCATTGGTGGCACTTTGATGCCATTGACCACAATGCCTATAACGAAAGGGAAAACGCCATTTATTTGCTGAAAGGCAAGGAATTTGATCGCAATGTCGATTTGGAGAAAGGGAATTTCGACTACCTGATGGGCTGTGATCTGGATATGTCCCATCCTGAAGTTTGTGGCGAGTTGAAATATTGGGGAAAGTGGTATGTGGAAACAACGGGCGTAGATGGGTTCCGGTTTGATGCAGTTAAGCATGTCTCCGCAGAATTTTTCCGGGAGTGGCTGGATCACATCAGTCACGCCACCCAGCGCGATCTATTTGCAGTCGGAGAGTACTGGTCTTACGAAGTGGAGGCGTTGCATCACTTTATCGAAACTACTAATGGTAGAGTGACACTGTTTGATGCACCGCTTCATTACAACTTCCATGTGGCTAGTCAGTCTGGCAATAGCTACGACCTGCGGCAAATTTTTGATAACACCCTTGTTCAACACCAACCGACTCTAGCAGTGACGCTGGTTGATAACCATGATTCCCAGCCTTTACAATCCCTAGAATCGGTGGTTGAACCTTGGTTTAAGCCCCTAGCCTATGCCCTGATTTTGCTACGTCGGGAAGGATATCCTTGCGTTTTCTATGCAGATTACTATGGATCACGGTATCAAGACACAGGGGATGATGGGGACGAGTACGAAATTTGGTTAGATAAACACAAGTGGTTGTTGGATAAGTTTCTCTTTGCTCGTCAAACCTATGCTTATGGCGATCAGTACGATTATTTTGACCATGCCAACACCATCGGCTGGACTCGGTTAGGCAACCCAGAATATCCTGGCGGGATGGCCGTCGTCCTCAGTAATGGCGAGGATGGTAGTAAGTTTATGGAAATTGGCCAGCCCAATCGCACCTATATTGATATCACTGAACATATCAGTGATCCAGTTACGACTAGTGATCAGGGTTGGGGCGAGTTTCGATGTAAGGGGGGGTCAGTCTCTGTGTGGGTTCCTCAGTCGTAGTGTTTGTTGTGATGACTTATTCAATGTGCCTTATTCTTAGTCAAGCGCCATGCTCGTTTGATCAACACAGATGGTGAGAGTACCACCTCTACCCCGGCTCACTTTCAGATTGTTCCCAAGGCTTTATCCGTGTTGGTTCCATAAACTGAGATTTTGCACCCACCCTCCTAAGTCCCCCCTTGGTTCTAGCGCAGGAGGATTGGGGAGGGGTCAGCTCTGAAGCTGGTGCAAAATCGGAGATAAAGACTTTAGCGACATGCAATTAATGATTAAGTAATATCTAACGCTGCAAGAAGCAGCGTTGAGCGCATGAATCACTCCTTTGGGTTTTATTGGCTGGCTTTCTTCGGGCTAATTCTGGGCCGATATTTTCTGATTGTTGGAGGAGCCTACTGGCTCTTCTATTCAGTTTTGGTGCAATTCTGGACAAAGCGAGAGCTGCACAGATCGCCGCCCATGGATAAGTCGATTCGCAGAGATATCAAATTATCGGTGTTTTCCGCAGTGGTCTTTTCCTTATGTGCGGCGGTTGTGATGTCAGGATACAACTCAGGTGTAACGCTCTTGTATGTATCTTGGCGCGACTATGGACTGTGGTATTTAGGGTTTAGCTATGGTGCCGTTCTGATCCTGCAAGATGCCTACTTTTACGTGACCCATCGCATCTTTCACCACCCTCGGCTATTCAAATGGCTGCACCAAGGACACCATCGTTCCCGCCATCCAACGCCGTGGACATCTTTTGCCTTCGACCCCGCAGAGGCACTTGTGCAGGGGCTGTTCTTAGTCTGTATTGTTTTTATGGTTCCGCTCCATTTCATTACCCTAATCGCTGTGCTGATCACCATGACCGTCTGGGCAGTATTGAACCATATGGGACTTGAGCGGTTTCCTGCTTGGTTTCCCCACCATTGGCTAGGTAAATGGATCATTGGTCCAGCCCATCATTCAATCCATCACTGCAGGTATTCTCTTCACTACGGACTCTACTTTACAGTCTGGGACAAACTCCTGGGCACTCATGATCCTGATTATGGCCTTGAGTTTGACTCTGCTTGTAGATCAAGAAATTAAGCCAGCCCGCAGTGCCCGCACCGCTGCTTGAGTGCGGTCATGGGCACAGAGCTTTTCGAGGACATTGCGGACATGGGTTTTGACAGTGCCCACGGTGATGTACAGCCGCTCAGCGATCTCGCTATTGGTGCAGCCCGCCACAATTAACTCCAGAACGTCTTGCTCTCGTTGGGTCAATGGATAAGTTTCGATCACTTGTCCAAATTCAGGCTCTACAGCGCTAATTTCTACGGTTTTTTGGCTTGGATCTTGGGCGGTAGGAAAGCCCTCTCGTAATTGTCGTAGGACAATATTGGCGATCGCAGGATCAATCCAGCCACTGCCACTTTGGGTTGCTTTCACAGCCTCTGCTAGACGCTCCATGTCCATACTTTTCATGCAGTAGGCGTCAGCGCCAGCGGCAAAGGCAGCTAAGACGATTTCATCACTGCCTTGCATCGTCAATATCAAAATTCTGGTGCAATGGCCAAAGGCCGGTCTTCGACCATCGCTGCCCTGATCGCTCTGGAATTGTCGGAATTTCCGGGTTAATTCAATGCCATCGATGCCCGGTAAACCCACATCCACAATGGCAACGTCGGGTTGGGTAGTTTCTAAAAGCCGTAAACCTTGGGTACCACTGGCCGCTTCACCGACGATCTGGAGTTGATCATCCCGCTCTAGAGAAGCGCGCAAGCCAATGCGAACCACATCATGATCTTCAATAAGGGCAACATGGATCTGATTCATTATGCACAAACTACCCATTTTTAAACGATCTCTCTTTCTAATTTAATACCGACTCATCGATTCAAGGGACTCTATCTAAGGGCATGAAGAATTCAAAATGTACGGTGTCCAAAATCTATCTTTAGGAATATAAAGCGATCCTGCGATGTCAGGATACTGGAGATCATGGATTCCTACCCTTCCCTTAGCCGATGGCGTACAGACATTTATCCCAAATAGCGTAATTCTGAGCAAACCCACCCCTGCCCCTCCCAAAAGGGGATAATCTAGAGAGATGTAGCAAATATGCTGCAATCATCTTGGGAACCCAGGGAAATGACCTAATCCCCTCCTGGGAGGGATGCCCGCAGGGCGAGGTGGGTTTATCCAGAGTTGGGCAATGCAGCATAAATTGCCCTCTGGAAGCTAGACTCCAGTTATTTGTATGCATATCGTAGCTTTCTCAAGACAGTGGCGCGATAGCACGAGAGGGTTAGGGTGGGGTAATACTTAAAGTGTCCAAGCTTAAAGCAAATCCTATGACTAAAATTTGCCAATCCTCTGAACCTGATCCGGTCGCCGAAGGCGGGTCTAAGTCCTACGGACAGCAAGCAACGACCATCGCACAAAGTACTACAAATCTAGAGGCTACCCTTCACGAGCAGCAGGCTAGAACAGAGGATGAAAAAGCAATCACCTACGCTATCAAGGATGCTGAGCGCCTGACCCTGGCTTTAGAGGCCGCCAAAATGGGCTGGTGGGATCTAGACTGGACCACCCGGCAGACGCTCTGGAGTCCTAGACATGAAATCCTATTTGGGTATGAACCGGGTCAACCTGAACGGGATTACTTTGACTGGGAACGCCGCATTCATCCCGATGATCTGGAGTGGATTCATCAAGCCACCCATTACGCTAGAGACCACCACCAAGATTTAGCGATTCAATACCGGATTATCTGGCCCGACGGCAGTCTGCACTGGATTGATACCCTAGGGCGCTTTTATTACGATTCCCAGGGAGAGCCTATCCGCATGGTGGGCGTGATCAGAGACATCACCGACCAGAAGCACTCAGAGGAAGCCTTACAAGACAGTGAAGAGCGCTTTAGAGCCACGTTTGAGCAGGCAGCAGTAGGAATTGCCCATGTCGATTTAGAGGGTCGTTGGCTGCGTGTCAACCAGACCCTCTGTAATATTGTTGGTTATTCTGAGGCAGAGCTATTAGAGCGCAGGTTTCAGGATATTACCCATCCCGATGATTTAGAGACGGACTTGGGCTATGTTCAGCAACTGTTGGCAGGCGAGATTCAAACCTATTCCATGGAAAAACGGTATCTCCATAAAGAAGGGTTTCCAGTTTGGATTGAGTTAACGGTATCACTGGCACGCCATCGGCAAGCCGATCAAGACGGTTCCCTGGCAATTCTGGGAGAACCCAAGTACTTTATTTCTGTGGTGGAAGAGATTAGCGATCGCAAACGCTGTGAACGCGGACGCGACGAGGCTGAAGTGGCTCTCCAAGCTCGTGCCCGTGAATTGGCCGAGGCGAATCTGCTATTGACTCAAGCGGC
Source organism: Acaryochloris sp. CRU_2_0 (assembly GCA_012034865.1). Classification (GTDB taxonomy): domain Bacteria; phylum Cyanobacteriota; class Cyanobacteriia; order Thermosynechococcales; family Thermosynechococcaceae; genus Acaryochloris. The sequence continues at coordinate 34,405 of JAAUOM010000006.1, forward strand.
AACACTGATCAATCTCCGCAATCAAGAACTGGATCAGTTTGTGCATGTGGTCTCCCATGATCTGAAAGCACCCCTGCGCGCCATTGCTAATCTTTCGGAGTGGATTGAAACCGATTTAGCGGGTCAATTACCCGCCGAGAACGAACAGCAACTGCAATTGCTACGCACACGGGTTCAGCGCATGACCACCATGATTGACGACCTCTTGACATACTCGCGCATCGGTCGGGTGGCAGGTACCACCGAAGCAGTCGATGTTGCAGAATTCCTAGCGGAGATTATTGACACCCTCGACCCACCCCCCACCTTCACGATTGAGATTGAGTCCCCCATGCCCATCCTCCAGACCAAGCGACTACCCTTGAGCCAGGTGTTTGCTAATCTGATCAGCAACGCCATTAAGCACCGAGATCGCCCCCAAGGTCACATCCACATCTCTAGTAGAGAACAAGCTGAATTCTATGAGTTTGCCCTCAGGGATGATGGCCCTGGCATTGCCCCAGAACACCATGACCATATTTTTACGATCTTTCAAGCTCTCAAACCCAATCAAGAGAGTACGGGGATTGGTCTCTCGATTGTTAAAAAGATTGTCGAAACAGAAGGCGGAATGATTCGTCTAGAGTCCCAGGTGGGAGAGGGCGCAGCCTTTTATTTTACCTGGCCTCGGAATGGGGGCTAGGGGGATCCCCTATTCAAGGTAAAAGCGAGGGATTAGGAACTGCAATGGGCAAGGGTTACTCCGGTGCCGCCGTCGGCTTGATCGGCGAATTCATAACGCTGGACTTGGGGATGCTGGTCTAAGTAGGCTTGTACGCCTTGACGAAGTTTGCCTGTGCCGTGACCGTGAATAATCCACAGGGGGCCTTGGGTTTTGGCGATCGCGTTTTCTAGGGCTACTTCGGCATCAGCTACCCGTGACCCGCGCAGGTCAAGGGTATTTTGGGAGGTTCGGATCAACGGGGCAGAGGTAGGCGGATCTAATTTTTTAGGTGCCAGTTCGGTTTTTTTAGGTATAGGTTGAGGTTCTACTTTTTCTCCGGTTAGGGACTCGACTTCCGTGGGTTTGACGGTCATTTTCAGGAGACCGAACCGCACGACTAGTTCTTGGGCGGTGGTTACCTCAATCACTTCTGCCTTTTGGTCAATCCTGGGGATGCGGACGCGATCTCCCACCTGGGGATTAAACCCTGGAGGTGGAGAGGACACGGGGGAGGATTGACGGGAGGGTAAGCGCTTGTTAGCAATTTTGTCTAAGCGTTGGCTGGCTGCTTGGGCAGCTAGGGCAGATTTGGGTTGCTGTTGCAGGTCACGAATAACTTGAGCGATCGCTTGCTTGGCTCCCCGAATTTCTGCTTGAATCACCTGTTCTTGCTGTTGGCGCAGCGTTTGCTCTTGGGCTTTGAGATCAGAGGCTTTTTGAGCCACTTGTTGGTGCAGATGTTCTGTCTGATGTAAAAGCTGTGCTGCGGCTTGGGCTTTGCTTTCTTGGTGGCGGCGCTCGGTTTCTAAACCCGTAATGACCTGATTGACGGCATCGGTTTTGTCTTCTAATTGGGCTTGAGCTTGGGCAATGACCTGGGCATGCAGCCCCAAGCGCTGGGCAATAATTAGGGCATTTGAGCGTCCAGGAATTCCCCAGAGTAAACGATAGGTGGGTTGTAAGGTGGCATCGTCAAATTCTACAGAAGCATTTTCAAACCGAGAATCGACGTACTTAAGGGCTTTTAATTCGCCAAAATGGGTGGTGGCCACCGTTAATTGGGCATGATCCGCCAAATACTGGAGGAGGGCGATCGCCAGGGCAGTGCCTTCGGTAGGGTCTGTTCCGGCCCCGACTTCATCCAAGAGAATCAAAGACTGCTCACTCAAAGCCACAATAATTTCCTGAATCCGCCGAATATGCCCAGAAAAAGTAGATAAACTTTGCTGCAAAGATTGCTCGTCCCCGATATCCGCCAAAACTTGATCAAACCAGGGCATCTCTACAGGTTCTTGGGCGGGCACAAATAGCCCTGCCTTGGCCATTAATATGGCTAGACCTAGGGTTTTCAAGGTTACGGTTTTGCCCCCCGTATTGGGACCTGTAATCGCCACAACCCGAATTTGTGGGTGAATGGCCACATCAATAGCAACGACTTCAGACCCTTGTTCATGGCGTTGTTGCCAAACCAACAGTGGGTGACGGAGGCGTCGGAGCGTAAGGGATTCAGAATCAGTACTCTCCAGGAAGCGGGGTCGATTGGCTCCTAGCCAATGGCTATAGCGTGCCCGAGCTGTCGCCAGATCAATGGCCGTGACAATCACCAGCAAAGATTCTAGATCCAGATGCACCTCAGCAATTTTGGCTGTTAGGGCTTGGCGAATAGTTTCAGCTTCGATCTGTTCTTGACGAGTGAGTTGACGCAGGCGGTTATTGAGTTCTACCGTCGCTTGGGGTTCAATATAGAGGGTGGCTCCCGTGGCCGAGGTATCATGAACAATCCCTGGTACGGCTTCTTTTTGCGGGGCTTTCACCGGAATTACAAAGCGATCGCTGCGTTGGGTAATCAGGCGTTCTTGTAGGGCGGCTCCTTGACGCTGCAAGATCCGCTGCAAAATTGCTTGAATCTCTTGGTAGACTTGGCGTTGGCGCTCTCGAATTCCCAGAAGCTTGTCACTGGCGCGATCGGCGACTCCGCCCTGCTCATCAATGCAATGGTGAATCTCTTGTTCTAGCTCTGGATAGGTGCGCAGGTCGGCCACCAACTGATTGAGATTGACTAACTCAGGATAACGGTTGATCAGTCGGCGCAAATTGCGGCTGCCTGCCAACGTGGTGGCAACTTGCAAGAGTTCTGAGCCACTAAGGATGCCTTGACGGTGCGATCGCGCCAACGCCGCCCCAATATCATGAATACCCTCAAAGGGGAGTGTCGTCAGCCGTTGCGTCTCTAAGGTGTCAACTTCCTGGGTCTGCTGTAAGAGGGTTTCACTCACCTCAACAGTCTCAGGGATCGACAATTGCAGGGCTGCACTCATCCCCAACTTCGTGGCCGCAAAGGTTGATACATGCTGGCATAATCGTTGCCACTCTAGTAGTTCTAGGGTTTTAGAAACAATCACAGCGTCTTAAATTGGAACCCGTTTGTCTGCACTCCTTTCATCGTAAATCTTGTTTACCTTTCCTTGCAGGGCGAGATAACCCATGTCGCTTCCAGTAGGATGGAAAAAACAGATGCCAACAGAAATGACAAAATTCTCAAAACCTTTCGAGAATGATCATGGGATCTGTTGCGATCGCCTATGCTTTGGGTCAAGAGGCTGGGTAGCATAAAAGGATTGAGATCTTTGAACCTCAGCACAACGCCCGATAATCTGTTTAGATAGCCTCAACGGGCTTTGGTTCGGTATTTTCCTTTGAGAGAACCATACAACTTTAGGTCAGGATACTTTACAATCAGCAATACTGCCCTGGGCGCAACTAAACAAAGACTTTAAGATCGAAATCACAAGTCCTTATGGTTTTGCCCGTGTCTGCTACAAGGGCAGCAAAACTATCTGACAACCACCCCTTGGTGATTTGTATAACGTTTGTAGCACCTAAACCTTAGAGAATCCAAGATGAAAGACCTGACCCGCTATCGCAACATTGGTATCTTTGCCCACGTAGATGCCGGTAAAACCACTACAACAGAACGTATTTTGAAACTTACCGGTAAAATCCACAAGATTGGTGAAGTTCACGAAGGGGAGGCCACGACTGACTTTATGGAGCAGGAGCAGGAACGGGGGATTACCATCCAATCTGCTGCCACCTCTTGCTTCTGGAAAGATCATCAACTCAACATTATTGATACACCTGGGCACGTCGATTTCACGATTGAGGTGTATCGTTCTCTCAAAGTTTTAGATGGGGGGATAGGGGTGTTTTGTGCTTCTGGGGGGGTAGAACCCCAGTCTGAAACCAACTGGCGCTACGCCAACGACTCCAAGGTGGCCCGGATTATCTACATCAACAAACTCGATCGCATGGGCGCTGACTTTTACCGTGTCGTTGACCAGATCGATAAAATTTTGGCGGCAAAGCCCTTGGTGATGACCCTGCCCATTGGTACCGAGAACGACTTTGTGGGCGTGGTGGATTTACTGACAGAAAAAGCTTGGATCTGGGATGATTCCGATGATCCCATGAGCTATGAGATCAAAGAAGTGCCTGCCGATATGCAGGAGAATGTCGCCACCTATCGTGAGCAGTTGGTCGAAATGGCGGTCGAGCAAGACGATGATCTCATGGAAAAATATTTAGAAGGTGAAGAAATTAGCATTGATGACCTCAAGCGCTGTATTCGCAAGGGGACTCGTGACTTGGTCTTCTTTCCCACTTACTGTGGTTCCTCCTTTAAGAATAAGGGGGTGCAGTTGGTCCTAGATGCTGTGGTCGATTATTTGCCCAATCCCAAAGAAGTTAATCCTCAACCTGAAGTTGATCTCGAAGGCCACGAGACGGGTAAGTTTGCCATAGTTGATCCAAATAACCCTCTGCGGGCTTTGGCTTTCAAGATTATGGACGATCGCTTTGGCGCACTCACCTTTACCCGCATCTATTCTGGCAAAATTGCCAAAGGGGATAACGTCCTCAATACCGCTACGGGTAAAACCGAACGGATTGGGCGTTTGGTAGAAATGCATGCAGATTCAAGAGAAGAAATTGATTCTGCCCAGGCGGGCGATATTGTTGCCATCGTCGGTCTCAAGAATGTGCAAACGGGTCATACCCTGTGTGATCCGAAACAGCCTGCTACCCTAGAACCCATGGTCTTCCCTGATCCCGTCATTTCTGTGGCGATCGCACCTAAAAAGAAAGGGGGAGATGAAAAAATGGGGATGGCCCTCAGCAAAATGGTCCAAGAAGATCCCTCCTTCCATGTGGTCACAGATGAAGAGAGTGGCGAAACCATCATTAAAGGCATGGGCGAACTCCATCTAGATATTAAGGTGGATATCCTCAAGCGCACCCACGGTATTGAAGTGGAGGTGGGTAAACCCCAAGTGGCTTATCGAGAGTCGATTACCAAACGTCTCGAAGATAGCTACACCCACAAGAAACAATCCGGGGGGTCTGGTCAATACGGCAAGATTGACTACGTAATTGAACCGGGCGAACCGGGAATGGGCTTCCAGTTCGAGTCCAAGGTGACAGGGGGTAACGTGCCCCGTGAATATTGGCCTGCGGTGGAAAAAGGCTTTAATACCAGCTTGGATAAAGGCGTCCTCGCAGGGTATCCCTGTGTGGACTTAAAGGTAACGCTCACGGACGGTGCCTACCATCCTGTCGATTCATCCGCCATTGCCTTTGAGATTGCCGCCAAAGCAGCCTATCGCCAGTCTGTGCCCAAGGCAGGCCCCCAACTCCTAGAACCCATTATGAAGGTGGATGCCTTTACCCCAGATGATCATGTGGGAGATGTGATTGGGGATCTCAATCGCCGTCGGGGCATGATTAAGGCTCAAGACTCCAATCCCATGGGGGTGCGGGTGAAAGCGGATGTGCCCTTAAGTGAGATGTTTGGCTACATTGGTGACTTGCGTACCATGACCTCTGGTCGAGGTCAGTTCTCTATGGAATTCTCCCACTACGCCCCTTGTCCGATGAATGTGGCCGAAGAAGTCATTAAGGAAGCCAAAGAACGGCAAGAAGCAAAGGCATAAGCCTTGGACTTTGCTGCGCCACCATGAGTCACCCCCTCTCTTTTTTAGAAACCCCTAGGTCGTCCAGGCCGGATGAGACAGTAGCGCATTGAGTACCTGAACCCCTCTAAGCTGGTTGGAGAGGGGGAGGTGACCTTTAGGGGCACTCAGATTCCAGGTAAACTCATGGGGATATCGCGTCCAATTGCGACCGGATCGCCAGTGAATTTTGGGCCAGAGAGCCTCCCAATTCTTGCCAACGCTTAGCCATAGTTGTCGCTGCACACTATAGCCAAACTTCCCCTCGGAGTGAGCCAACCACAACTGGTTGATCGTGTGCAGATCCGTAATCGGATATTGTTCAACTTCCGTAAAATAGATCCATTTGCGGTTAACCGCCGTCGGACCGGATAGCTCACAGAGTTTTTTCAAGGTCAGGGCATCCGCTGATTGGAACTCCTGTTGCGCCAGTAAGCGTTGCAGGGGCAAATAATCAATACCCTGCTCAGAGTTAAGGGGAATCACCCCTTGCTCAAAATGCTGCTGTAAAAAGGCTTGCACGTCTGGTGCTTGGGTCTTGAATAGCAACTCGTAACAGCGGCCATCCAGACAATTAGGAGGCACCGATTGCTGTTGCCGAGACAACAAAAAGTTCTGCAAGATCTGGTAACCTGCTTCCTCCCAGGCCAAGAGATTTGGCATCACCTGTAACTGGGTTTTCTCAGATCCAGAGTTGAGTTGGGACTCCAACTCAGAGATATCGGAAGTTTGTGGTTGAGCAGATGCGTCCATAGACTCGTCGGCGAATGTGTCCTGTATCCTAAGCTATCAAAAATCTTCCCATGGGATTGCCGCCAGTACCCGATAAACCTCAACTTGTTCGGCTTTGCCTTTGAGGGGTAGTGTGCCCCAATTCTCTACTGCATAACGATTGTGCAAATAATCTAGGGTGGCTTTGGCAATTAATATCCGACAAGGGCTAGGTTGACGATCCTTGTCCAAGCTTTCTAAGCGGGATGCTGTATTCACACTATCCCCAATGACGCCGTACTCTAAACGGGTTTTACTGCCTAAACTCCCCACCACTACTGGCCCCGTAAAGATGCCAGCCCGCATCTTTACGGCGGGTAAATCATCTTGGAGCCATTGTTGATTGAGTTGGTCTAAGCGCTCTCCCATTTCTAGGGCACAGGCTACGGCATTTTGAGCATCTTGGGCGATCGCAGCTTGATCGGCATGGGCGATCGGTACGCCAAAGACAGCCATTACCCCATCTCCGGTGAATTTATTGATCACCCCATGATAGTGTTGGACGCTTTGGGTCATCGCTTCTAGATATTCATTCAGCCAGACCAACAGGCGTTCGGGAGAAAGCTTTTCGGAAACGCTACTAAACCCCTGCAAGTCTGTAAACAGCAATGTGGCCGTCAATTTCTGACCCGTAAGTTTACCATCTTCTAAAAGTTCATTGCGGCGTTGCCATAGGGTTTCGGCAATTTCTGGGGAGGTACTTTGCCCCAACAACTGCATCACCATTTGTTGTTGGCGTTGGGCTTGTTGGGTATTGTAAATTACCCTACTCCCCGTTGCCCCCACAAAGGCCAGGAAGGGCGGCACCAAGGGAATCCAAACTTGGTACAAGAAGAGAACCCGACAAACCCCATACAAAAGAGCAAGGGCAATGCCACTGCCCAGAGCCAAACCCATCGGCTGGCGAATCTTCCAGGCTAACAGGCTACCCGTTATCGCCCAACCGATAATCCAGATCATTTCCCCAGGTTCTGACCAAACGGAGATTAAAGGGCGGGTTCCTGTGGCAGCATCCAGGATCTGACTGACCATCTGGGCATGGACAACAACCCCCGGCATAGTTTGGCGATCCGTCAAGCTGGCACTATAGGGAGTATGAAATAAATCTTTACCACTTTCGGCAGTCGTGCCAATGATCACGATTCGGTTCTTAATTTGCTGGGGATTGACCTTATTCATGAGTACTTGGGTCAGACTCACTTGGGCGACGCTGTTGTGGGCAGACCGATAATTCATGAGGATTTGATAGCCCCTAGTGTCGGCGTTGACATAGCCACCATCATTCCTTTGTAAAGGCCAAAACACGGTGGATCCGATTTGCAAACGTTGGGATTGACTGAGCTGGGTGCATCTTCAATCCCCTTATCCTTGAGGTAACGCAGAGCCATCCGCAGGGAAAAAGAGGGGAAATATTCGCCTTGATAGAGCAAATTACGCCGAATAATGCCGCCAGAGTCCACTACCACATCATTAAAGCCCACCTGTGCCTCAGCGATGCCAGCGGGGGCAGGAATAGTCACTTCCTCCGCAGAGCCGAATTTGGTAATGGCAATCAGTCGATCGGAGCTTTGTAACTGAGCCATCAATTCTGCATGTCCTGAGGTATCGGTGGGATCTTGCATATTGACAACGGGTAAATTCCGCCACAGATCCAAGCCAATTACTTTGGGCTGGTGCCTTTGCAATTTTTGCACAAGGGTAGACAGCACTCGATCGGAAATAGGCCATTGCCCCAGGCGGTGAATATCTGCTTCGGTAATCCCCACAACTAATAACCGTGGATCGGCTCCCAAATCTGGCTGGGATTGCACAAAGTGGTCATAGGTTGCCAGCTCTAGGGCTTGCAACCCCTCAAATCGCAGGAAACCAATTTGCCAGCGGGTCACTTGCCGCAGGCTCAAGATTAATCCACTGACTGCGAGACCCGTCAAAGTTGCGATCGCCCACTCCGGCAAACGGGATCGAAAATGAGAAAGCAAAGAAGACAAGATCACCCCAAAAACTTGTGATTGCGCTATGAGTATATTGTAAAAACTTAGTGAGAGTGTACTAAATCAATTACTATGGCAGATTATCTGGTGGCGACGTTAGGCGATCGCATTCAAGCCGAGGCCGTTTACGTGGCTTTGCAAAAGGCAGGTTTGCCAGAGTCCAATCTCAGTATTTTTGGGACAGGGTACAAAACCAGTGAAGCTTGCGATCGCTTTGACCCAGCCCTCATTGCCCAAAATCAAGTCAAACGCATGATGTTTTTTCTCCTACCCCTAGGATGTTTAGGCGGCGTCATTTTCTACCAATCGATACGTCTTGACGTGCTTCCTGGACTAGGAAGAATCGTTAACAGCGTGATGGGTGGCCTGCTGGGGGCAACCGCTGGTGCCCTAGGCGGTTTTATCACAGGAGGAGGCTTAAAAGTGAGGCTGGATAAAACCGTTCCCTATGCCCAGCAACTCCAGTCTGGTAAATATTTGGTAGTTGTCCAAGATGCCGATAATCTGAAAATGCGTCAGGCCAATCGGACGTTAATGACCCTTAATATTGACAAGGTCGCCTTTTATGAGCGTCCAGATTAAGGGGCTGCGTTGCTGTTTAATGAGGCGATAAGGTTATTCAACGGGCTATTGAGTCAACCTTAGACTCTCTAGGAATGTCATGCGTACATAACAAAGAGGTTGTTTCATTTGCACCCTGCTATCTCTGGCTGCATCCATCATCTTTGCGGGTGAGTAGCTGGATTTTGAACGTTTCAATTTTATGTTTTCTTGCGTTTTATTAAAATCATTAGCAACTTTGTTTTTTGACTATTATTTTGGATTGATCCTGTCTTTTTATTTTTTTGCTACAATGCCAATATATTAAAAGGTTATTTACTTAGATTTAATTAATATCCTGCTGATCTATTATTGAAAATTCTAGAATTATTTGTATGCAATCTGTGGTTAATCGAACTTCCATCTTTGTCGATGGAAACAATATGTTTTATGCTCAACAAAAAAATGGTTGGTTCTTTGACCCTCGACGTATTTTAGATTACTTCACTCATCAGTCTGATGTCAGATTAATTAATGCCTTTTGGTATACAGGCTTAAAAGATCCTCAAGATCAAAGGGGTTTTCGAGATGCCTTAATTAGTCTGGGCTATACCGTTCGCCATAAAATTCTCAAAGAATATTATGATGATTCCTCGGGTCGGTATTCCCAAAAAGCGAATCTAGACATTGAAATTGTAGTAGATATGTTCAATACCGTTGACCAATATAACTGTGCAATTCTATTGAGCGGCGATGGCGACTTTGAACGGGCAATTGAGCTTTTGCGGTCTAAAAATACCCATATTACTGTTGTTTCTACAGAAGGAATGATTGCCCGAGAATTACGCAACGCAACGGATCAGTACATTGATCTAAATGATATTCGCGATCGCATTGAAAAATTTGACCCTTAAGGATCATAGATTGAATGTAGGGACTTCCAGTAACGTAAACCTGCCTGGGAACACAGAGCATCAAAAGCCAATCTAAAATGGTGGAGAAGGACTCCAGTATAATGCTTCCCAGCTACGTGGCTTTTAACTTGCCCTGAGGATGGAAGCTTGTCCATTGCCGTTTCTCTATGGCTTTGCTGGTGTTGATGATGGTCTCAAGAGGTTTGAGGAAACGGTATGTTTGGGTTATTGTCTTTTAAAGAGTCATGGTGGGTCAAAGGGATTGCGATCGCAGCCATCACCAGCATCGGCTTACAAAGCCTGCCCAGTTGGGCCGCTTTTAATCCAGGCGGAACCGTAGGTAAACCGGGCAATCGGCGAGGGCTGGCAACCCGAGGCGGAGAATGCAAAGCCAGTGGAACGCCCACCCTCACAACATTAGTACCCAAGAATAATGTGGGATTATCGGCCTCAGCCACGCCGACCTTTTACTGGTTTGTCCCCAAAAATACTTATCAGTATGTCAACTTCGCCCTCTATAAAGTAGATGCCCAGGACAATCCGACGGAAACCCTTTACTCTACCTTGATGCAGATATCGGGACAGTCGGGACTAGCCAATCTCACCCTCCCCAACCAGCCCAGCATTCAACCTCTACAGGCGGGCGTCAGCTATCGCTGGATCATTAAACTTAGGTGCTCCTTACAGGATCGACGCGGTTTGGCAGCGATGGGTTGGGTGACCTATAGACCACCCAGCTCAGCCTTAGCCAATCAATTGGCGATCGCCTCCCCCGCCAACAAGCATAATCTCTACGCCGAGGCCGGATATTGGTATGACGCGGTCACAGAATTGGCGGCTCAGAAACAGGCAAAGCCCCGTGACCCGAAAGTTCAGCAAGCATGGCAGGCATTAATGGGATCTGAATATGTGCAACTCAATGAGATTGCGGCTCAATAATACCCATTCTCGAAGATCAAGCCACAAATTATTCCCTATTGATGCACTCACTTAATGCTATTAGGCTATGAGATTTTGGAAAGGATTTTTCGCCAGCCTGATTTCGCCGGAGGTGACTCCCAGTGCCTTTAAGGTGGCTGTGGTTGTGGGTTCAGTCCTGTTTATCATCAACCACGGGAAAGCTTTGATGACTGGACAGATGAATGGCGATCGCTGGTTTTCGGTGGCGCTGACCTACGTGGTTCCCTATTTGGTCAATGCTCACGGGCAGTACGTCGCCAAAAATAGGCGCAAACGGAACTGAATGTGCCATTAATGCAGATAGAAAAGGGTAATATCCCAGCTAAAGTGACTTTTGAATACTGTCTGAGTAAAGTTTTTTGGGTTTTAGTCCCACAATGCGATCGATGAGCTGATCTCCCTTAAACAGCACCACCGTTGGCACACTGCGAACTCCAAGCTCTACGGCCAACTCAGGATCTTCAGTCATATCCACCTCAACTAGATGAAAGCTGCCCTGATGGTCAATTGCAAGCTGCTCTAATACTGGCTTGAGTGTTGCACAAGATCCGCAGTGTGGGGCACCCACTTCAACCAGAATCAGCTTGTCTGAGCTATGTCTCAACTGCTCAAAGGCAGAACTGCCTTGAAACGTGGTTTGGTCTAACATCGCTAAAATTCCTCGTCAGCATATAGATACAATCATTTCCTCTTCCAGATGCTTCTGCTCAGGCTGCAAAACTGAAGGCATTGGCTTGCTCCGCCAGCCAGCGTTCCGCTTCCAAGGCCGCCATGCATCCAGTTCCGGCGGCGGTGATGGCTTGGCGATACAGGTGATCTTGCACATCACCTGCGGCCCAGACCCCAGCAATATTGGTGGCTGTTGATTTGCCTGTCGTTTTGATATAACCTTGCGAATCTAAAGCCAGTTGTCCCTCAAAGAGCCGCGTATTGGGGCGATGACCGATCGCATAAAATAACCCGTTCACCTTCAGTTCAGATATAGCACCTGTGATTTGGTCTTGAAGCTGAATCTGCTGAAGCACTTCATCGCCATGGGCGCTAATGGGTAATACCTGCCAGTGAATTTGAATTTTGCTGTGGTTCAAAACTCGGCTCTGCATGGTTTTGGAGGCTCGAAGGCGATCGCTACGAACCAGTAAATGCACCTGACTGGCATACTTGGTTAGATACAGCGCCTCCTCCGCAGCGGAATCACCGCCACCCACCACCGCAATTTCAACATTGTGAAACAGCGGATTTGTACCATCACAAATGGCACAGGCAGAGATGCCATTGTTCCAAAACCGTTCCTCGCCCGGTAAGTGTAGCCGCTTTGCCGTTGCGCCCGTACAGACAATGACTGCATGGGTGTACATAATCAGATCCGTAGTTGCGATCCTAAACGGACGCTCCTGAAAATCTACCGCAATCACGTCATCCGTGATTACCTGGGTGCCCCAACGAAGAGCCTGCTGCCGCATCTGTTGCATGAGTACTGGCCCTTGAATCCCCTCGGCAAACCCAGGAAAATTCTCCACATCTGTCGTTGTCATCAACTGCCCCCCCGGACTCCCACCCGCCTCAAACCCCTCAAACAAAATGGGCTTAAGTTGAGCGCGTCCGGCATAAATGGCAGCCGTATAGCCCGCAGGCCCAGACCCAATAATGACCAACTGCTCCATCATGGCTCACTTAACCTCCAAAGAACCATTGCGTACCTGTAAAGAGGTAGTAAGCCCCGGTCAAAATTAAGGCCAGACTGCCAAAGCGAATCACACCATCCGAGTGTTGCAAGAGGCGATTACTTTGTTTAGCTAACCCCGTAAACAAACTCGACAGAAAGATAATCATCGTATAGCCAAGGGCATAGAACACCATCGTCAGCGTTCCTAAAACAGGCGAACCCGTTCCCGCTGCCGCTGCCAACACGGCAAATAACACCGGACTGGCACAGGGCGAACTCACTAAGGCAAAGGTCAACCCCACCCCATAGGGACCCGCTTGTGGCAGATTCACATTCATCTGTGGCAACGGGATTGTGATTGCCCCCATCAGCCATAGCCCCATGATTGCCATAATCAGCCCGACGGCGATGTTGATGTAACCACGAAACTCCACCATCACAAAGCCTGCAAAGGAGGAAACCAGGCCAAATAGACTCAGAATTGTGACTGCGCCTAAGACAAATAAACCTGCTTTGACAAAGGCATCCCCGCGCGATTTGATTTTGAGGGTGCCAATATAGCTGAGGTTAACGGGTAGCAGTGCCAAAATACAGGGGGATACGCTTGCTAACAACCCCCCAATAAAGGACAGCGGTAAGAGAATAAATGGATTTGCCGTATCTTGACGGTCAAACCATTGTTGGTACTGATTCTCAACGATAGAAATGACCCGTTCAATCGGGTGGCTCATCAACGGCCCAACGGTCAGAACTAAGATCAAAGCCAGAAGTCCTAAGCTGCCATAAATCAGCCATTTCCGCAGCGACCGATTGATTGGGGGCGGGGGACGCTTAGTGGAGGTGCGAGAGATTGGGGTCATGGAGGTCTCCTTCCTTTTCAATACGTAGCGTTCCTCATCAACTCACTAAGCTCCCGCCAAAGCGGCATCCAAAACTTTGGTGTAGTCTGCTTTGTTAGGGTTATTTTTGAACATTGCCAAAATTTTGCCCGTGGCTGGGTCAACAATGGCAACAGTGCTGGTTTTACTTTTGGTGGTTTCTAGAAACTGAGATAGACCTAGTTTTTCGGCACTGGCTTCTGTTTCTTTGAGCTTGGCTTTATCCGTCACATCCAGCACGACAAAATGAGCCTTGTCAGCATACTCTTGCTTGAGTTGAGACAACGTAGGCTCAATGTTTTTACACCCCGGACACCAAGTTGCAAACACATCAATCACAACGGGTTTACCCTGAAGTTCTTGAGATAGGGGACCTCCTACAGTCTGTGCTTTAGCGGCACAAGGATTTGCTTTAGAAGCACAAGGATTAGATTTAGCAGCACAAGGATTAGATTTAGCAGCACAGGGGTCTGTCTTCGACGCACAAGGATCCGCTTGGGCAACTGTACTGCTAGAAGTATTTGTGGTTTTAGCTGAACAGGGGTTGGTACAGCCTACGGTTACACCAAGGCTCAACACTGAAATTGCGGCAAGGGTGCCAAGATACTTTGCTTTCATAAAAGCTCCTCTGTGGTAATGATCAAAATGGGTTAGATTGGGCGATCGCCTATTTCTTAGCCAGCGCCGAATCTAGAACCTTGGTGTAGTCAGGTTTATTAGGGTTATTGCGATGCTGCGCCAAGATTTTACCTGTCGCCGGATCAACAATGGTCAAAGACCCCGTTTGGGTTTTATGGGCCGTAAAAAACTGACTGAGTCCTAGTTCTTTGGCTCTCGCTTCAGATTTGGCGGTCGTAGCTCTATTGGAAACATCTAGCACGACAAAATGAACTTTCCCTGCATATTGCTGCTTTAGCTGAGATAGCGTAGGCGCAATGTTTTTGCAGGCTGGACACCAACTGGCATAGATATCAACCACAACGGGTTTGCCCCGTAGTTTTTGGGCAAGCGGCCCGCCCACCGTTTTACCTTTAGCAGCGCAAGGGTTCGCTTTTGATGCACAGGGATTTGCAAGGGCTTGTGTCCCAATGACTTCCGAGAGGATTCTGCTCCCAGCTTCGGGCTTGGCAAACGTTCCGATACTCAAGAGCGAGACAGTTGCCAATAGGGCTAGATACTTAACGTTCATAATTTTCATCTCCTAAATAGCTTTGTTGCGGTTAATCTACATGCAGGTTTTATGGATACGCCTCATTCGGTAAACTGGCGTTTTAGTTCCGTTCTCAATTAAGGCTTAAGAAAATGAACCTCAGATGAAAAATGACAACAGATTACCTGAGAGGATGTCTGAAAAGGGTCAATCGGAACCAAGCAATAAGAGTTTCAGTATTCATGGTGCAAGGGCAAGATAAGGGTTTCAGCCTATGAATTCGACTTCTCAAACATCTCAAACATCTGTTGCAATCAACACAGAAATGTCTCAAAGAATTCAGCAAAAATTTATCTCTGCTTTAGGCTCTCATCACGCTTCACAAGCGTTACTCGCCTACGCTAGGAGAAGTAAACTCAACACTTAAATGTTGGCGTTGCCTAGGTGCAGGAGAATCGAGGAATGACAGGTCACAACTATTGGGTGGGTACAGGTGGACAATGTGTTGCTTGGGAAGATAACCCTGAGAATGTAGCGCGAACCCAACCCTATCGTTTATATCGGTTTCTGAGCGACCTCGATGATATCCTGGAGCAGGAGCTAGATGATCAGCGGCGATTAGCCCTGATCTGTCCCTTGGTGCGCCGTTTACTGAACAGTTCGACCTGGCTGCTGGACCATTATTTACCCCCCGACCCCGATACGGGCTGGTCGGTACTCATGCTCTACGATGAACCGGACTATCCCATTACGGTACAAACCGTGGTCTGGACACCAGGAAGTGTTTCTCCAATCCATAATCATGCGGCTTGGGGCATTGTGGCACTCCTGAGCGGTCAGGAGAAGAATATGTTTTGGCAGCGATCTGGGGTAGCAGACAGACCTGATTGCATCGAACCAGTGGGCGATCGCACCCTCTCCCCCGGCGATATCCTGTGCCTCATGCCGGATACCATCCACCACATTGAAGCCTGCTCTGATCAGCCAATCATTAGCTTTAATCTCTACGGCGAAACCAATTACACTCAGCGCTTTCAGTTTGATCCGGTACAGGGCACTGCCCAGCTTTTTTAGGAGAGTATGCCTAACTTTTCTCAATGGGTGTGGGCATGGACGGTTCGCAGAAAGAGTAGGATGATGGCTGTTCCTGGTGGACGGAGAAACAGGAAAGGCATTAGGATCATACTTATGCATCCCAGCAGAAGCTGTCTATACATGAGGCAGGTGGATATGGAGACTCTAGAGCGCGATCGCAACTTTGTCCGAGTTGCCAACCTAGCAGATCTGTCGCCATCGGGCTGTCATGTGGTCTATGTGGCGGGCAAAGCCATTGCCCTATTCCAGGAAAATGATCAGGTCTACGCCATTGATAACCGCTGTCCCCATATGGGTTTTCCCTTGCATAAAGGCACAGCCAAAGATGGCATTCTCATCTGTCATTGGCACCATGCCCGCTTTGATCTAGCCAGTGGGGGCACCTTTGATCTGTGGGCCGATGATGTCCAGTCTTTTCCGGTAGAAGTGCGGGAGAGTCAGATTTGGGTGGATCTGTCTGCGCCGCTGGATCGCCCTGCCTATCAACGGCAGCGCTTAATCGATGGTCTGGAGCAAAATATTTCTTTAGTCATTGCCAAAGCGGTATTGGCCTTGATGGCCGCCGATACCGATCCCGCCGAACTCCTAGAAATGGGTCTGACCTTTGGGGCTCGTTATCGACGGGAAGGCTGGGGTGCGGGCTTAACGATCTTGACTTGTATGGCCAATCTTTTGCCCTCCTTAGATCCAGCAGATCGCCCCTTAGCCCTGTATCACGGTCTCAGTGCCGTTGCCCGCGATTGTGCGGGTTCACCCCCTCGGTTTGATATTCAGCCCCTACCTCTACCTCAATCCCCGACAGAGTTCCCCACCCTCAAACGCTGGTTTCGAGAGTTTGTCGAAGTTCGAGATGCGCAAGGGGCAGAACGTTGTTTGGTCTCAGCGATTCGTGGCCAAGCCCAGCCCCAGGAAATTGCCGATATGCTGTTTGCTGCGGCTACGGATCATCGGTTTCTAGATGGGGGACATACCCTAGACTTTACCAATAAAGCCTTGGAAGCCTTAGATCTGGCCGGATGGCAGCAGGCAGAAGCCATTCTCCCCAGTTTGGTTCGGGGCTATACGGAAGCCGAACGCATGGAAGAGTCTAGTGCTTGGCGCAGCCCCGTGGATTTGGTTGCCATTCTAGAGCGAGCCTTTAGCCAGTTGCCAGAGGTGTGGCAGGACGGCCAACCTCATCAGACTCCGATCAACGCCGACGCCCTAGTGTCTGTACTGTTAGGGGATAACCCTGAACACATTGCTCAGGAACTTCTGCAAGGGATTCGGCAAGGTTATTCAGCCTTTGATTTGGCCCAAGTCGTCACCTATGCCGCCGCCCAACGCCTAGTGCAGTTCAGTACCAATAACGATTTTCAAGATTGGGACATTGCCCACCACACGTTTACGTTTGCCAATGCAGTCTGTCAGGGTTTACGACGGGTACCAACGCTGGAGTTATTGCGAGGCGTCTTTGATGCAGCCATGCGCATCTATCTCAATCGCTTTTTGAATATGCCCCCCGTACCGCTGCCCCAACCAGGAGAGCGACAGATACCGGAGGATTACTTACAAGAGCTACCCGATTTGCTGGATCGCCAGCAACAGGTGAAAGCGGTGGGTCAGAGCGTGGTGCAATATCTATTCAACGAGGGAGATCCCCAACCCCTTTTAGCCCATCTGGGGAAATTGCTGCTGCGGGAAGATCGCAACTTCCATACCATTCAGGAAGTGGAAGCCACCTTTCGCCAGTATGGACAATGGCCCCATGCCCAGACCAGACCTTACCTATTGGTTGCTGCGGCTCGCTATTTAGCGGCCCATGCCCCTACGAACAGAGCCCAAGGTCAAACCTATCAAATTGCCGATCGCCTGCATCGTGGTGATCAGGTATTTGAATAGGAGGTGGGGATGAGAGTGATCCTATTGCCTTTAAGTTTGTCCCTGATCTTTGGTTTGGGGCTTTGTACTGCGCCTTCGCAACTCGCTCCCCAGTCGAGGACACCCACCAGTCCACCGCATGAGGTGGTCTACCGCAACTATAACTTGCCTAAAGCGGTTGTCCATCTGGTTAAAATTCCTCAGCACCCGCACTACCTAATGTATCCGCTGGTTGCCGATGGGTTAATGACGGTGGATAAATTTGCCCAACAGGATCAGCCCCCTCCTGGGGACGGAGAACAGTCTCCGTCCTCCAGACCCACTACTATCGCTGTCCTCAATGCGGGCTATTTTGATCCGATGAATCAGCAAACCACATCCTATATCCAAATTAATGGCAAAGTCCAAGCAGATCCCCAACAAAATGCCAGACTAATGGAAAATCCTGATCTCCAGACTTACCTACCTAAAATTCTCAATCGCTCTGAGTTTCGTCAATATCAGTGCGGTAAAACTTTGCAGTATGCGATTACACCCCATCAAGATCCTCTGCCGCCCAGTTGTCAACTGCGCTATGCCCTAGGAGCTGGCCCGCAGTTATTACCTGAATTAACGCTGCAAGCAGAAGGATTTACCGATACGGTCAATGGCCAGGTGATTCGAGATGCCATTGGCAGTAGCCAGCCCAATGCTAGGAGTGCGATCGCCCTTACTCAAAACGGCGATATCCTCTGGGTGATGGTGGAACAGCAATCCTCAGCTCAGCCCGGATTAT
Source organism: Acaryochloris sp. CRU_2_0 (assembly GCA_012034865.1). GTDB lineage: Bacteria > Cyanobacteriota > Cyanobacteriia > Thermosynechococcales > Thermosynechococcaceae > Acaryochloris. The sequence continues at coordinate 52,714 of JAAUOM010000006.1, forward strand.
CCTTGCCCGCCCTCGCCAATTTCCTCAAACAACAAGGGGCGAAAACGGCACTGAATCTGGATGGGGGGAGTTCTTCTGCTTTGGTTTACCAAGGTAAAGTCTATGCAGGCCAAACTGACCCTTCTGGACAATCGAGGGTACGCCCGGTTAAGTCGGTTCTGATTTTGCAGGAGAAGGCATCTCAGTGAAGGTATACCTATATGCTTTGAGATTAAAGCTTTATGGGGGAAGGCAAAAGTATTGTACTCAACACCTTACGATATCAAAGGTTTACGCACAACAGCCGTGATTCGCTCACTAAGCTGCTGCTGCAAGTTGAGCTGCATAGAAAGCTGCACCGATCAATCCGACCTTGGGATTAAGGATCACATGCACAGGCACATTTTGGAGTAAAGGACTAACTCGACCTTTTGTACGAAAGGCTGCCAGGAACTCACCCCTTTGCAGTAAGGGCAGAATTTTGGCCGCGATTCCACCCGCGAGATAGAGACCACCATAGGGCAACAGTTTCAGGGCTAAATTGCCTGCTTCTGCGCCATAGGCTTCTACAAACAGGGTCATAACTTTTTGACAGAGGGGATCTGTTTGATTCAGGGCAGCTTGGGCGATCGCAGCCGCCAGATCGGGATGCGACTCTGTTGGCAGAGGCTGCTGTTCCCAGGCTTGAAACATCCGTGCTAACTGCGGCGATTCAGGAATGTTGCCCTGATGACGCATAAATTCATAGATGGAGACAATCCCATTCCCTGATATGATGCGCTCCACCGAAACTCGCTTTAATTGCTGTTGCTCCTGCAAAAAATACAGCAGTTCAGATTCAGTGGGGGTACGAGGGGCAAAATCTACATGGCCTCCCTCGCTGGGGAACACCTGATAGCCCGTGGCTCCTGGGATCAAGAATCCTTGTCCTAAACCTGTGCCAGCCCCAATCACGGCAATGGGGGCATGGGGGTTGGCAGTGACGGCTTGCAGAGGAGCCAAATCTGCCGCCGTTAATCCTAAGACCCCATAGCCCACCGAGGCAAAATCATTAATTAGGGCAACCTTGGAGATGTTAAATTCTTGCTCAAGGCTGTGGGCATCCAAGAACCAAGACAAATTTGTCAATTCTGAGGTATTGTCAATGACCGGGCCAGCAACCCCAAAACAAGCAACCTGAATCTGAGAAGATTGACCCGTCTGGGCTGCAACCTCCACTAAAAACTGCCTAATCATGGCACTCAAATTGGAAAAATCTTGGCTGGGATGAGTTTGTTCGTATACGGTTATCAATTGGGGAATCGATTGAGGGGATGACGGTGAAGATACCTGCACCAGCCGCAGGATCGTTTTAGTTCCGCCAATATCTCCGGCAAGAAGGGTACACATTAATTGAAAAGGGCATAGCAGCCAGAAAATGGGGATCAATCATCAGACGACAAAGCATCCAAAAAACAATGATTCTTGGATGCTTTGATTTCAGGCTATTCAATACACCTATCTGGAATCGAGACATGAGCCATAAGCCTTTGCTGAAGCAGTCATGGCCAAGAGTGAGAATACTTAATCTGTCGCTGCCGAAGCATCAGAATGGTTGTCTTGATTCTCTAGATCCTGATGATCGGAGGATGAATCTGAGCGATTAGAATTATACTGCCGCCTACCAAAGCGGCCAGAATTGGAGCGCTTGCGGAATTTCCTTGCATAGGCTTGATTTCGTAGAGCTTTTTCTTTTTTTAGGTTGCGGCGCTTAGCCATAGATACCTCAACAAAGATGACTGACTTTAACTCACAACTAGGCACAGACTCCCCTTCATTGTGGTTTCATCATTAGGGGGAGTTATAAAGTCAGTTGAACAATCTATACTATCACATCCATGAATTCTGCTGTCTGCCTGCAAAATGTTTGCAAACACTATAACGATCGCTCCGTAGTCCAGGGTTTGTCCTTGGACATCCAGAATGGCGAAATTTTTGGCTTGCTCGGGCCAAATGGAGCCGGGAAATCGACCACTATTCGGATGATGACAACCTTAACGCAGCCAACCCAAGGGCACATTCAAGTTGCTAACTACAGCATCGATCAGATCCAAGACATTAAACGCAAGATTGGAGTTGTCCTGCAACAGATCAGTCTGGATCCTGATTTAACAGTTTGGGAGAATATGGAGTTCCACGGTCGGCTTCATCATCTACCTAAATCCCTGCGCCAAGAACGCATTCATCGCTATTTGGACTATGTTGATCTGCTCCCTCGCCAAACCGATTCTGTTCGGCAGCTCTCAGGGGGAATGATGCGGCGGCTGCAAATTGCCAGGGCATTGCTGCATCAGCCAGAGATTTTATTCTTAGATGAGCCAACCGTGGGGCTTGATCCTCAGTCTAGGCGACGAATCTGGGAGATTATTCAGGAATTGAATCACCAAGGCATGACTATTGTGCTCACCACCCACTATATGGAAGAGGTGGAAGCGCTGTGCGATCGCATTGGCATCATGGATCAAGGCCAACTGATCGCCCTGGGAACCTTGGCGACCTTCAAGCAAGATCATGGCGAGGGCTTGCTGGTTAAACAGGTGGGAGCCACTAACCGTTCCCAATGGGAATACCAGTTTTTCCCCACCTTAGCCGCCGCCCAAGCCTATCTCGATCAGCAGTGCGATCGCGTGGGCATGATGGTTCGCCCCGTCAACTTAGAAGATATTTTTGTTGAGTTGACCGGGCGCAATCTCGATTAAAATTGTTCCCCCATGTTGCGATCTCAGCTAGAGAAGCTATTATGAGCGCAAGACTTTTCCAAGAGTCTACACTCTCTCCAGAGTTGACTTAGGAGCTTTTGTTGTGGTTAGTTCTACTCAGACAGCGGCATCCACTCGTCTGGCAACGGTGATTGAGGCCATTCTCTATCTCAAGGCGCAACCCTTGTCCTTGAGCAAAATCGTTGAGTATGCCAAGTGCGATCGCGAGGATGCCGAAGATGCCCTGATCGAACTCATGCAAGACTATGCCCACCGAGACAGCGCCCTAGAAATTGTGGAAACCGATGAAGGTTTTAGCCTCCAACTGCGAAAAACCTTTCAAGATATGATCCACATCTTGGTTCCCGCTGATTTGGGGGTAGGTGCCCTGCGTACCCTGGCTGCTATTGCCCTCAAAGGTCCCCTGATGCAAACCGACCTCGTAGACCTCAGAGGTTCAGGAGCCTACCAGCATGTGCATGAGTTGGTAGAACAGGGCTTTGTGCAAAAGCGCCGTTCGTCTAATGGCCGTTCCTACCGAGTGCAAGTGACGGATCAGTTTTATCAATATTTTGAGATCGATCAACTTCCTGCTATTGAGTAGTCAATCTCTTGAGCTTTTGTAGCCGAGACAACCGCTTTTTGCATTGAAGATTGCTAAAGTTGCAAGGGCGATTAAACTCGATTGCATAAGATCAGCAGTTCCTAATGACACGATTGGTTTATCCCCTCAGCTCCTCAATGGGGGTCTATATGATCCCCTATTTTCTATCTCTTTCCTTAAGGATAAGCTCTGTATGCTATGCCATACCTGTCAGAGAAGACAAACTTGCTTACCGCTATTGTTAGCCCAAACCGACGCAATATTGCTCCAACAATTAAGCACGCTCCAGCAGTGCGATGGCCGAAGGCCAGTCGGAGACCATTGCCAATTACAGCGATCCACCCATCCCCACAATAAGCTGATGCAATGGTTCGTGGCCGTCTATCGTCACCTGAGAAATCTACTTCTGTTTTTGTACCGCTTCGGTTTACCATAAGTTTTTGGTTCACTCAGGTTAACTAATGGTGAAAGCTAAGTTAATATCTTCTAGTAGAGTGTAGGGATATGGGCTAGACCGTTATCCCCTTACTTTTTGCTAGGTGAACAGATTGAACCTTCTTTAACTCAATGTTGAACGTTGACTAAAACAGGTCTGCACCAGCCCCTCGTCCTTGTGGAAAAGAACGGTAGGGGTTGGAACAATTGTTTTGGTCTATTGTCGTTGTAACTATCTACAAAGAGGGTTTTTGTCAGAATCTTGAACTGTTTTCACCTGAAAAGTTGTTGAGATTCAGGGATTGCGGTGATCAGCTCTATGCAGGTTTTTGCACCCGAACGTATCAGCTCGAATACAATCAAATCCCATCTGAGATCCGAATTCAGTCATATCCTTAGCGTTTGGTTAGACGATTGATCAGGTTACTCCAAAACCCTAAATTCTGCGAAGGAGATATGTTTTAGTGGAAAAAATCAAAATAGCGATTGTAGGGATGGGTAACTGCGCAAGCTCCCTGATCCAAGGCATTGAATATTACAAAACCAAAAATGCTGAAGAAGCCATTGGCATCATGCATTGGGATATTGGCGGATTCAAACCCCATGATATTGAAGTGGTCGTAGCCTTTGATATTGATCAACGTAAAGTAGGGCAGGATGTATCGGTAGCCATTTTTGCGCCCCCCAACTGCACAACCGTATTTTGTGCTGACATCCCTGCAAGTGGCGTCACCGTTTCCATGGGCAAGCTCTTAGACGGCTTCTCTGAGCATATGAATCATCACAATCCTGAGCGCACCTTTGTGCTGAGTCAGGCAACCGAGCCTACTAAGACTGATATCGTGAAAGTTCTCAAAGACTCAGGAACAGAAATCCTAGTGAACTACCTGCCCGTCGGCTCAGAAGAGGCCACTAATTTTTATGCCGAATGTGCCATTGATGCTGGCGTGGGTTTTGTCAATTGCATTCCTGTTTTTATCGCTAGCAACCCCTTATGGGCTGAGAAATTTAAGCAAAACAATCTTCCCATCGTTGGCGATGACATCAAAGCCCAACTCGGTGCAACCATTACCCATCGTACCTTATCTGATCTCTTCAAAAAACGGGGTGTGAAACTGGAGAGAACCTACCAGCTCAACACTGGGGGCAATACTGATTTTTTGAACATGCTCAATCGCAGCCGCCTCGCCTCTAAGAAAGAATCCAAAACAGAGGCAGTTCAAGCTGTTCTCGCAGATCGTCTAGACGATAATGATATCCATGTGGGTCCCAGCGATTATGTCGCCTGGCAGCAGGACAACAAAGTCTGCTTCATTCGCATGGAAGGAAAGCTATTCGGCGATGTGCCCATGAATTTGGAGTTGCGCCTGTCCGTCGAAGATTCTCCCAATTCAGCCGGGGTCTCCATTGACGCTATCCGCTGCTGTAAGTTAGCCCTGCAAGCCAACAAAGGCGGCATCCTCCATTCCCCTTCTGCTTATTTCATGAAACACCCACCCCAGCAGTTCACTGACCAAGAAGCCTATGTGATGACCGAAGATTTTATCGCTGGTCGTCGACAAGACTAGGGGTCGAGGTTTTTGCCTCTTTTTACTTTCGCATAGCGGTTAGTAAGCGTCTTGGAGTTCATAGAAATCTGGGCTGATATAGTCTTTACGCAGGGGCCAACCCACCCAATCTTCAGGCATGAGCAGCCGTTTGAGGCAGGGATGACCTTCATAGACAATGCCATACATGTCATAGGTTTCCCGTTCTTGCCAATCAGACGCCTTCCAGATCCAATAGAGTGACGGTACACGGGGATCTTCACGGGGAAGAAAGACCTTGATCCTTACTTCTGGCGGGCGATCTGCGTTGTCATTGAGCTGGGTCAGATGGTACATGCTCACCAAGTCTTGTCCAAGGCCAGAGTCATACCCCCCTTGGCATTGCAAATAGTTATATCCGTCCGCCTTTAAAGCTGTAATCACAGCAATCAGTTGATCCGCTGCCACCTTAATCATCTCAATACCCAGGTGATCCACGCCTAAAGGCTCAAGGGCAAGCCCTGCCTGGGAAAGCTTTTTAGCTAAAGGCCCAGCTTCGATAATGGGTGCGACGGGTTCTAGGGTTTGTTCGTCTTGATTAGGGTCTAGAGAGGACTCAGCCACCGTTAATGTACTCCTGCTTATGAACCGACAGAAAAAATCAAAATGAAGAGGGATTGATCGAACCCTAAGTTGAGGGAATTATTAAGGGCAAAGCAGATCCTATTAGGACCACTCCAAAGCGCCCTTCCGCCAAGCATAGACCAAACCGATAATCAGGATAGCGATGAAGATTAAGGCTTCAATAAAGGCTAATACTCCCAGTTTGTGGAAGGCAACGGCCCAAGGATAGAGAAAGACCGTTTCCACATCGAAGATGACGAAAACCAGGGCAAACATATAGTACCGAATATTAAATTGAATCCAAGCGCCTCCCACAGGCTCCATCCCAGATTCGTAGGTGGTTCGTCGTGCTGGCCCCTGGTTACTAGGACGCAGGACTTTGGAGGCACTGAGAGCCAAGGCCGGGACTAAACTACAGAGAAGTAAAAAGCCCAAGAGGTATTCGTAGCCACTTAAAGCAAACATATCGTACAGGTTAGAGGTGTTGTGGTCGGGTTCTGTAGATACATTATACGGTTAGACCTCGTCCTTCCCCTGATTTTGAGAAATCAAGCCGTGAGTTTATCTTTTTAATTTAGATAACAGCTATCTCCACAAGGCGAATTTAGCAGTCCTGCCATAGTTCTAACCTTATTACTCAGAGTTTCCTAGCAGCGCAAAATTGAGATTATCTTCAGAAGAAGCTTTTGACGGGGCATTGGAACCCAGTTAGCAAGGGTGAAGAGATCTGATCCGCACTTAAGAGGGTGGCGACCTGCTGGAGTTGGGAATTTTGTCGCCGATAGACTTCTACCTGTTGCGATCGCCACTCGACGATCCAGTACTCTTGCACCCCTTTGAGGGAATACAATTTCAACTTGGCCTCTCTATCTCGACGCTCATTGGTAATCCCTGCTGAGAGCACTTCCACAATCAATTCAGGTGCGCCCGTTAAGTGGCCTTCTGGGTCAACAATTTCTGCTAAACGCCCATTGCTGACCCAAACAATATCTGGGATGACGTTATCAACGTCAGAAAATATCAGACCAGGGGTGAGGAAGGGTTGTCCCAAATGGGTCTCTTCCGACCACAGCAGCAATTTGGCATAAATCCGACCGGCTGCACCTTGATGCCCAATATGAGGCGCGCGAGTCACAAACAGCTCTCCATCAATGATTTCATAGCGTTTCCACTCATCGGTTGCCAACAACTCAATATCAGCGCTCGTCCATTTTAATGGGCTTAATGGGGCCTTCCCAGGTTGAGTCATGGCGCATTCCTCTTAGATATCCAGCTCAGTCAGGTTGAGACGGGAACCATGAGTTTCGATGAATTCCCGCCGCGGGGCAACGCGATCGCCCATCAAAATCGTGAAAATGCGATCGGCTTCGGCGGCATCCTCAATGTCAATTTGTTTGAGGGTCCGGGTTTCGGGGTTCATGGTGGTATCCCACAGTTGGGTGGGCATCATCTCCCCTAAGCCTTTAAACCGCTGGATGGTGTAATTGGCATTAGCGGGGAATTCGTGGCGAATCAAATTCTGGAGTTCGCGATCGCTATAGCAATAGTAATGGGAGCGTCCCCGTTCAATCTTGTATAAGGGTGGACAGGCAATATAGATATAACCCTGTTCAATCAGTTCCCGCTGATAGCGATAGAAGAAGGTGAGCAGCAGGGTGCGAATATGCGCCCCATCCACATCGGCATCGGTCATCAAGATAATCCGGTGGTAGCGCAGTTGAGAGGGATCAAAGTCCTCGCCTTTAATACCAAGACCCAGAGCGGTAATCAGGGATTGAATCTCGTTGTTCTTATAGATCTTGGCATCATCGGTTTTCTCAATGTTGAGGATTTTACCCCGCAGGGGCAAAATGGCTTGGAAACCGCGATCGCGTCCTTGTTTGGCACTCCCCCCCGCCGAATCCCCCTCCACAATATAGATTTCCGATTCACTGGGATCACGAGAACTACAGTCGGCTAATTTACCGGGCAAGGTTGAGGATTCTAAGACTGACTTGCGACGGACTAGCTCTCTCGCTCGGCGGGCGGCTTCTGCGGCATTAAAGGCTTGTAGGGCTTTATCAATAATGGCATCGGCCACATTTGGGTGAAAATCCAAATACTCCGTCAACACTTCACCCACCAAGGAATCGACAATCCCTCGCACTTCTGTATTGCCGAGCTTGGTTTTAGTCTGGCCTTCAAATTCTGGCTCAGGCACTTTTACGGAAATGACAGCCGTTAAGCCTTCGCGGATATGTTCTCCCCCTAAATTTGCATCGTTGTCCTTGAGCCTGCCCCGCTTCCGAGCCAGGGAATTCATCGTTCGGGTGAGGACTGTCTTCAGACCTTCTAAATGGGTACCACCATCCGTGGTGTGGATATTATTGGCAAACCCTAATAGATTGTAAGAATAAGCATCTCGGCACCATTGCAAGGCCACTTCTACCTGGACGTTATTGCGCTCCCCCTCCACATAAATGCATTCTTCATGAAGGGGTTCTTTGTCCTGGTTCATGTAATCGACATATTCTTTGATGCCGCCATCGTAACGATAGGTTTCTACCTTGGGTTCATCCGCTCCTAGCAGCTCCAGACGATTGTCCTGAAAGGAGATTTCTACCCCTGCATTCAGGTATGCCAGTTCTCGCAGACGGCTAGCTAGGGTTTTATAGTCAAACTCCGTTGTCTCGGTAAAAATAGTGGAATCGGGTAAAAAGGTGATCGCCGTACCAGACTGCTTGCGATCGCTCTGTTCGACCATTAACTCGGTTTGCGGCACCCCCCGGGCAAACCTTTGGGTGTAGACTTTCTGGTTCCGCCAGACCTTGGCCTCCACCCATTCCGATAGGGCATTGACCACAGAAATTCCCACTCCGTGTAACCCGCCGGAGACTTTATAGCTGTCGCTATCAAATTTACCCCCCGCATGGAGAACTGTCATTACTGTTTCCAACGCAGATTTCCCTGTGCGCGGGTGCAGATCCGTAGGGATACCCCGACCATCATCGGTCACTTTTACTGAACCATCAGCATTTAAGTGAATATGGATATGCTTACAGTGACCCGCCAAGGCTTCATCGACAGAATTGTCCACGACCTCGTACACTAAGTGATGCAGTCCTCTAGGCCCCGTGCTGCCGATATACATCCCCGGACGCTTGCGGACGGGTTCCAACCCTTCAAGAACTTGAATTTGATCCGCACTGTAATTGGTGGTCATGGAGTGAAGCGCTCCTATAAGGGACTTAAAGGTGTGTTGGTTAAGATAAATACAAAAACCCTTAAAATTCTATCACAAAAGCCTCTCAAGCGATTTTAGACCTGTCTTGAAGGCGATTCGGATTAGGGGTATATGATTCGATTCTTGGACTTGGAGACACCATGACGGGGGGGCTGATTGTGATCTGTGGGCCAACGGCAACGGGCAAATCTGCTGTGGCTATGGCTGTGGCTGAACGGCTAGGCTCCCTTATCCTCAGTGCTGACTCCCGACAAGTCTATCGCGGCTTTGATATTGGTACCGCCAAACCTTCCCTAGTCGATCAAGCCCAGGTGCCTCACTTCTTAATCGATATTTGTGATCCTACAGAAACCCTGACGGTGGCTGAGTACCAACAGCAGGCTCAAGCCCAGATTACCCAAGCCCATGCCCAAGGTCAAATTCCGTTGTTGGTGGGGGGAACAGGACTGTATATTCGCGCGATTGTGGAGGGGTTGAAAATTCCGCAGGTGTCGCCGCAGTTAGAGTTGCGATCGCAACTGCAAGCCCAAGGTCAACCCCAGATCTATCAATGGCTCCAGCAAATTGACCCCCCGTCTGCTGCCAAAATTCATGCCCATGACCAAGTCCGCACCTTAAGAGCCTTAGAAGTCTACTACACCACCGGCATCCCCCTTTCTTCTCAGCAAAGCAGTGAACCCCCTACCTATCCCATCCTCCAAATTGGATTAGATTTTGCCGACCCTCAGGAGCAGCGACAAGCCATTCAACAGCGCACTGTGGCCATGATAGAACAAGACTGGCTAAGGGAAGTACAGACCCTGATCACCACCTATGGTGCTGATTTGCCCCTCCTCAATACCCTGGGCTATCGAGAAATCAAAGCTTATCTGCACGAAAAACTGTCCCTCGAACAGGCGCAAGCACAAACCATCACCCGTACCTGCCAGTTTGCTAAACGCCAACGCACCTGGTTTAAGATGAGTCCTCACCTGCGTTGGTTCCAGGCCACCACCTCCCATTTGCCCGATCTGATCGATCAAATATGGGATTATATTCAGACTCAAGCTTGGGTTAAGACCGATAAACTCCAGGAAATAATCACCAAAACCTAACAGACCTTTGTTAAAATAACGGGGTTGTTTTGACACCATACCTCTTTGAGCCAGTCCCTCGATTTGCCTCGGGTTGGCGACCCTAAGGCTGATGAGTTTTTACAAGAACTAGCTGCCATTCAACAAACCAGTTCTAAACGCATCGCCATTCTGGGTTCTCGCCATGTCCCCCTCATGCATCAACACATCATTGAAATGATGAGCTATGCCTTGGTTCTTTCTGGGAACCGTCTCCTCACATCCGGTGCCATTGGTACCAATGCGGCTGCTATCCGAGGGGCGATGCGAGCTGATCCTAAGCTATTAACTGTGGTTTTGCCCCAAAGCATGGAACAACAACCCCCAGAATCTAGGCGACAACTGGAACAAGTGATGCACGTTGTCGAAAAACCAGAACACGACCATTTACCCCTAGCAGAAGCCAGTGCTATTTGTAATCAAGAAATTATTTCCCGCTGTGATCAATTGATTTGTTTTGCTTTCCATGACAGCCATACCCTCCTGCAAACTTGTCAAGAGGCGGAAGAGTCACGAAAATTAGTCACCCTCTTCTATTTTGACTAAGGATTATGAGTCCACTAAACTACCTCCGTCACAGCAGCCCAAAATGGAGTCAATCAAACGCTTTTAGCGAATTGGCGAATTACAACTGATGGTGTCTAAACTCCAGTTATTGCAGTTGCCTGTGATAGTCCTGAATGGCTTTGACGTCCATCGCTTGCGATTGCAGCGATCGCAATGCTGCTGCCGTTGCTTTAGCCCCAGCGATGGTGGTAATCAAGGGGATTTTATAGGCTAGAGCCGAACGCCGGATCAAGCGACCATCCGCATGGGCATCGCTACCAGAGGGCGTATTCAAGATCAATTGCACCTGGCGATTTTTGATTAAATCCAAGACGTTGGGTCTGCCTTCATGGAGTTTGAGGACAAGGGCAACCTCAAAGCCTGCTGCTTCTAGAACTTTCTGAGTGCCCGTGGTCGCCACCAATTTAAATCCCAGATCAATTAAATCTTTGGCAATGGGAATCACCGCTTGCTTATCGCGATCGGTCATGGATACAAATACTGAACCCGTTCGGGGCAGATCTTGGTGGGCGGAGAGTTGGGCTTTGGCAAAGGCTTTGCCGAAATCACTATCTATGCCCATGGCTTCGCCGGTGGAGCGCATTTCTGGCCCCAAAATGGTATCGGTGCCGGCAAACTTATCAAAAGGAAGCACTGCTTCCTTGACCGAGATATAGGGGGGAATACGCTCTTCCGTAATTCCCAGTTCTACCAGGGTTTTCCCCGCCATTAACCGCGCTGCCACCTGCGCTAGGGGTAAACCAATGGCTTTAGAGACAAAAGGCACTGTCCGCGAGGCTCTGGGATTGGCTTCTAGAATATAGACCTGTTCGCCCTGCACGGCAAACTGGAGGTTCATGAGGCCGACCACATTGAGCTGTTGGGCTAACTGAATACTCCATTGGCGGATGGTGGCTAAAGTGGTCTGGCTGAGCGATAGGGTAGGGATGGCACAGGCCGAGTCCCCAGAATGGATCCCTGCCTGCTCGATATGCTCCATGATGCCGCCGATCACGACTTGGCCTGTGTGATCTGCGATCGCATCCACATCCACTTCAATGGCATCCTCTAAAAACTTATCCACTAAAATGGGATGATCCGGTTCCACCTGCACCGCAAACGCCATGTAGTGTTCCAATTCTGCATCAGAATAGACAATCTCCATCGCCCGTCCACCGAGGACATAACTAGGACGCACCACCACGGGATATTGAATCCGACGGGCAATCTGTAAAGCTTCCCCAGGACTACGCGCAATCCCATTCGCGGGTTGGGCAATATTCAGTTTTCGGAGAATTTGCTCAAAGCGTTCTCGATCTTCGGCAATGTCAATGGAGTCGGGAGAGGTGCCCCAGATCGTGGTGAAGGGTGTGCTTTGCAGATACGCCTGTAACGGAACCGCCAATTTTAAGGGCGTCTGACCGCCAAACTGGATAATGATCCCTTCGGGTTGTTCGGCTTCCAGAATATTGAGAACGTCTTCCTTGGTGAGGGGTTCAAAGTAGAGGCGATCGCTAGTGTCATAATCGGTAGAAACAGTTTCAGGGTTAGAGTTGACCATGATGGTTTCAAAGTCATCGGCTTGCAAGGCATAGGAGGCATGACAGCAGCAATAGTCAAATTCAATCCCTTGGCCAATACGATTGGGACCAGAGCCTAAAATCATCACCTTGCGGCGCTGGGAAGGTAAGACTTCTGACTCTTGTTCGTAGGTGGAGTAGTAGTAGGGGGTTAAGGCTTCAAATTCGGCGGCACAGGTATCGACGGTTTTATAAGCAGGAATGACACCTAAGCGTTTACGATAATTGCGAACCTCATCCTCAGAGGATTGAGTGGCAAAGGCGATTTGGGGATCACTGAAACCCTGCCGTTTGATTTGCCACATTAGATCAGCCGTCAGGTCATAGAGGTTGGTACGGCGTAGATACTGCTCTGTTGTCAGTAAATCCTGAAGATGCCAGAGAAACCAGGGATCAATGCCTGTGATCTCATAGATTTCATCTACACTCATCTTGGCTTGCAAGGCATGGCGCAGGGTATAGATGCGCTCAGGATTGGGGGTACGCAAACTGGCGCGAATTTGCTCCAGACTAGGGAGGGTTTCAATGCAGTCGCATCCCCAACCGAATCGACCGGTTTCTAGGGATCGCAAGGCTTTCTGGAAGGATTCTTGAAAGGTGCGACCAATCGCCATGGCCTCACCGACGGATTTCATTTGCGTGGTTAGGGTCGGTTCTGAACCTGGAAACTTTTCAAAGGCAAACCGGGGAATTTTAGTAACCACATAGTCAATGCTGGGTTCAAAACTGGCTGGGGTCTTACGGGTAATGTCATTGGAAATTTCACTGAGGGCATAGCCAACTGCGAGTTTGGCCGCAAATTTTGCGATCGGGAATCCCGTCGCTTTCGAGGCCAAGGCTGAAGATCGAGAGACCCGTGGGTTCATCTCAATCACAATCACTTCACCGTTTTTAGGATTCACGGCAAACTGAATATTGGATCCCCCCGTTTCTACGCCAATTTCGCGGATAATTTTGATGGAGGCATCTCGTAACCGCTGATATTCTTTGTCTGTTAGGGTTTGGGCTGGGGCAACAGTGATCGAATCGCCCGTATGAATCCCCATCGGATCAACATTCTCAATGGAGCAAATAATCACCACATTATCAGCTAGATCCCGCATAACTTCGAGTTCATACTCTTTCCAGCCAATGAGGGATTTCTCGATCAAAATTTGGGAAACGGGACTCGCATCCAAACCGCTTTGAGCAATGTCCTCAAACTCCTCTTGGTTATAGGCAATCCCCCCTCCGGTTCCCCCTAAGGTAAAAGCAGGTCGAATAATCAGAGGATAGGTGCCAATATCCAGGGCAATTTGTCTGGCGGCTTCTGGGGTTTCGGCTAACCCCGACGGGCAGACGCCTAAACCAATCCGCTCCATTGCTTCTTTGAATAGCTTGCGGTCTTCAGCCATTTCAATGGCCGGGAGTTTGGCTCCAATTAGTTCAACGTTGTATTTCTCTAATACCCCTGTTTTGGCTAAGGTCACTGCCAAATTCAAAGCGGTTTGGCCACCCATCGTCGGCAGCAAGGCATTGGGGCGCTCTTTGGCAATCACCTTCTCTACGAGGTCTGGGGTTAACGGCTCAATGTAGGTGCGCTCTGCCGTATCGGGATCCGTCATAATTGTGGCGGGATTAGAGTTAATCAACACCACTTCATAGCCTTCGTCGCGGAGGGCTTTGCAGGCTTGGGTGCCAGAATAGTCAAATTCACAGGCTTGCCCAATCACAATTGGCCCTGAGCCAATCAGCAGAATTTTGTGCAGATCATCACGACGAGGCATAGGCTAGCAAAGTCTTAGGAATAAAGCGATTTAAATTCCCATAATACTAATAAGGGAACCCCATTGGGGTTCCCTGGTAAATGAATCAGCCCTGAAGACTACTCAGCCGCTTGGGGGAGCAGTTCCCGTTTCTGGGCTGGAGAAATGTGCACCTGTTGGTCTTCATTAACATCCACAACGGCAGTATCGCCTTCTTTGATCCGTCCAGTCAGGATCTCTTCAGCTAAAGTATCTTCTAGCAGCCGCATAATAGCCCGACGTAGGGGTCGAGCCCCGTAGCTGGGATTATAGCCCTCTTCTACTAAGCGCTCCTTGAAACGCTCCGTAATTTCCAAGACAATGTTTTTCTCTTCTAGGCGAACAAAGACTTCCTTCAGCAATAGCTCAGAGATTTCCTTGACCTCGTCCTTGGTGAGTTGACGGAAGACAATAATTTCATCTAAGCGATTCAAAAACTCTGGCCGGAAATAGCCTTTGAGTTCTTCATTTACCAAAGAGCGAATCCGATTATATTGGGAATCGGCTTCATCCTCGGCAAATTCAAAGCCTAGGCCACCGCCGCCTTTCTCAATCACTTTCGAGCCAATATTGGAGGTCATGATTAACAGGGTGTTCTTAAAATCGACTGTGCGACCTTTAGCATCCGTGAGCCGACCATCTTCTAAGATTTGCAGAAGCATGTTGAAGACGTCAGGATGGGCCTTTTCGATTTCATCAAAGAGGACGACAGTATAGGGGCGGCGACGCACCGCTTCAGTGAGTTGACCGCCCTCGTTATAGCCCACATAGCCGGGAGGCGAACCAATCAGTTTAGAAACGGTGTGACGTTCCATGTACTCAGACATGTCAAGGCGGATCATGGCTTCTTCGGCTCCGAAGAAGTAAGCTGCCAAGGCTTTGGTGAGTTCAGTCTTACCGACACCCGTGGGGCCTGAAAAAATAAAGCTAGCAATGGGACGGTTGGGATTTTTCAGGCCGACTCTGGCTCGACGAATCGCGCGGGAGATGGCTCGTACCGCTTCATCTTGACCAATGAGGCGCTGATGTAAGGTATCTTCCATATGCATCAGCTTTTCGGACTCGGATTCAGTTAACTTGCTGACTGGAACCCCTGTCCAAGATGCGACGATATGGGCGATATCCTCTTCGGTGACCTTTGGCGATTCTTCAGGATTGTCTTCAGTGGATTTTTTATTTTGGGCGATCGCTTTAATTTCGGCCTTGATTTCCATTTCGCGATCGCGCAGTTCACCCGCTTTGTCAAAATCTTGAGAGCGAACCGCATCATCCTTATCCTTAAGAACTTTACGGAGTTCTTTATCCAAATCTTTGGCTGCTGGGGGCAGTTGGGAGTTGATCAAGCGCACGCGAGAACCAGCTTCATCAATCAGGTCAATCGCTTTATCGGGTAGGTAGCGATCGGAGATGTAGCGATCCGAGAGTTTGGCCGCAGCTTCAAGGGACTCATCCAGAATACTGAGTTTGTGATGTTGCTCGTAGCGCTCTCGTAAGCCATAGAGAATTTCAATGGTTTCTTCAACGGAAGGCTCACCCACCATCACGGGTTGAAACCGACGTTCTAGAGCAGCATCCCGCTCAATGTGTTTGCGATATTCATCTAAGGTGGTCGCCCCAATACATTGCAGTTCACCCCGCGCGAGGGCAGGCTTGAGGATATTGGCTGCATCAATGGCCCCTTCCGCAGCACCGGCGCCAATCAGGGTATGGACTTCGTCAATCACCAAAATGACGTTGGCTGCTTGGCGAATTTCATCCATGATTTTCTTGAGGCGCTCCTCAAATTCGCCCCGATATTTGGTGCCCGCGACTAGCAAACCAATATCTAAGGTGACGACTCTTTTTTCTTCAAGGATGTCAGGAATATCCCCATTGGTAATCCGCTGGGCTAAGCCTTCTGCGATCGCAGTTTTTCCCACACCCGGTTCGCCAATGAGCACAGGATTATTTTTAGTGCGGCGACCTAAAATCTGAATCACCCGCTCAATTTCTTTTTGGCGACCGACTACTGGATCTAGTTTGCCTTCTGCTGCTAGATTGGTGAGATTGGCTCCAAATTCATCTAAAGTTGGAGTTTTAGTCCGACCCTGGCCACCCCCTGCTGAAACTTCTGCCGTTTCCCCCAACATGCGAATGACTTGAGTGCGGACTTTAGCCAGATCAACCCCTAAATTCTCCAGCACACGGGCAGCAACGCCTTCTCCCTCGCGGATCAGTCCTAAGAGGAGGTGTTCAGTACCAATGTAGTTGTGACCCAACTGGCGAGCTTCTTCGAGGGACAATTCCAGAACACGCTTGGCTCTGGGGGTAAAAGGAATCTCTACCGCCACAAAACCCGAACCGCGACCGATAATTTTTTCGACTTCAACGCGAGCATCTTTAAGATTAACGCCCATGGATTTCAAAACTTTGGCGGCAACGCCTGTTCCTTCTCCAATGAGACCTAAAAGAATTTGCTCTGTGCCGACAAAATTGTGCCCCAAGCGGCGGGCTTCCTCTTGAGCCAGCATGATGACCTTAATGGCTTTTTCTGTAAAGCGTTCAAACATGGCGTTTTCCCACAACTTGGTGCTTGCTGGTAAACCCAATCTTAGCATGATCAATTGGCCAGATTGACGTTTACACAAGGATTATCACTCTCATCATTGCTGGTTTTTTTCCAGAGAAAAGTCCAGCTATACACCGAAGGAGCTTATTCCTTTTTATCTATTTTAGGTTTATCTTTCTCAGAATTGGGTTAGAAAAAATGAAACATCAGGTGTGGATAATACGAAATTGCGCTTATTCACCAGCATTTGCTTATCTCACATCAATCCTGAGTACCTGACAACCCCAAGAGGCTAAGCGCTGTTCAGTGTCAACTTGGCATTGCTGGAGCGATCGCAAAAATAGCGGTGTCTGTAAATCTCCTTGCCACAGAATCAAAGCATCTTCGCCCTTGCCGTAATAATGGGGGCGTCGTCCCGCGATTTGAAAACCAAATTTAGTATACAGAGCGATCGCAGGGGTGTTGGCAGCATTGACCTCCAAACTCGCTCGCGCAGCTTCATGAAACTGAGCAGTTTGCAGCAAAGCTAGCAACAAAGCTTGCCCTAACCCGCGTCCTTGATAGTGCGGATGAACCCCTAACAGGGTGATATGAGCCTCATCCTCAATGCGCCAGAGGCAACCCGTACCGATTAATCGGGGCGATACCACCAACGATTCCGACTGGGCATCAGTAGGAGAGGCATCAGACCCTCCCAGGTCAGCAGGCTGCATATGCAAGCCGATCAGAGAACTACTGGGCCGCTCCCACTCTTGTTGGTAGCTTTGCAAACTCCACCACCCCCCGAACAGCAGGACATCCAGATCAACGGCAGTAGATAAATCTGGAAACTCAAGGGGTTTAATCTCCGCAATCAGAGTGTTACGGATGGTCAGGAGTCTTGTCCTAAGACGATTAGCAGCCATTCTCAAAACTGACTCTAAGGTAGGCTAACTTTGTTGAAAGGGACGATAGGACTGGACATACTCGCCAATATATTGCTGCAAATAGCTTTGTAAAAATTTCTGAATCGATTGTTGCATGGTGGGTCGTAAAGCCGGTTGAGCTTGCAATTGCTGAATGGCATTAATCAACTGCTGGTAGGAATTACGACTGTTCGGATTTTTGGCTAACTGCACGGCTTGTTGCAAACTACTGAGAGCCTGCTGATCGTCGCCAGATTGAAAATAAGCCAATCCTCTACCCCCATACATATCCGCCACCTCAACATTACGGGGGTTAATTTGGATAACTTGGTCAAAATCAGAGATCGCCCCCTGATTATTGCCTTGAGCTAGACGAATCATGCCTCGAATCGTATAGATATCACTACTGCCTGTATTGATGCGGATGCCCTGATCAAAATCGGCGATCGCCCCCTGCATATCCCCATTTTGGAATCGCAAAATCCCGCGAATACCCACAGCTTCTAGGTATTTAGGATTCAGTTGAATGGAGTGGTTTAAATCCTCCAACGCCCCTTGCTTGTTGCCTAATTGCCAGCGGACAAAACCGCGAAAATAATGGACGGCATAGGCATCCTTAAACTCGGATTTGAGGTTGAGGGCTTGATCAAAATCTGAGATCGCCCCATTGAGATCACTGCGATACCAGCGGACTACCCCACGAGCGGTATAGCCCACTTCAGGTTTAAGGCGAACCGCTTGCTCAACATCCGATTCCGCCCCCTGGACGTTTCCTGTCACAATCCGATATAACCCACGAATGCCGTAAGCATCTGCTAACTTCGGATCAATTTGAATAGCGCGATCTAAATCTGCTAGGGCACTCTGGCGATCACCCTGTTGAAATTTTATTGTCGCGCGATCGCCATAGGCACTGGCATAGTTAGGATTCAGACGGATGGCCTGATCGAGATCCTTGAGGGCACCTTGAGAATCCCCCCGTTGTAATTTGTCCGTTGCCTGCAAGTAGAAATCCCCCGCTCTTGGACCTTGCGGTATCTGGGGAGGCACTTGGGGAGGGAATTTCGGTGGGGAGGGCGGAGTTTGGGGAGGGGGGAAGAAGCGGGAGGCGATCCGGGAGGAGAAGCGGGGCTTGACCCGGGAATGGACTCTAACTGGATGCCGATTTTGGGAGCCATGGTTGAGAAGGTGTCAATTGGGATCCCTAAGTTTGTATCATTTTTGAAATAAACGTTGCCTTGCTGCTGAGCGTCAGAGCGGCCATGAATGCCAATTAAGTTTCCCTGTTCATTGAGAACAGGACCACCACTCATGCCGGGTCGCGTTGAATTGTCATAGACCAAGGCATAGCCATCCGCTAAGGGCTTGGAGGAGTTAGCCGTAAGCCGCCCTTCTGTAAATCGGTAGATGGAGAGGTTAATCGCCTGACTGGGCAAAGGAAACCCCGCAACATAGATAGGTTTGCCTTCTTGAACCTGGGCAGAATTACCGATATTGGCAACTTGATAAGTGTTTTGACTTTGAAACTGGAGGATGGCTAGATCAACGCCAGGAAGACGTTTAACGCTTTTATAATCCAGTTTATAGCGCTGGTCATCTGGGGTAACAATGTCGTATTCATCGGGGGTTCCCACCACATGGAACGCAGTGAGGACAGTGTAGGTATTGCCTTCGCGTTTGAGGATCACCCCTGAACCTGGATTTTGACCCTCAATTAACACCGTCACTTGTTTGGCAATGCCACTGATTTGTTCTGGATTGAGAGCCTGGGCAGGTTGAGATACCACACCTTCGGACACCGCAACGATCGCGACCCCCATTAAGGCAACCGTTGGATATATAAAATTCTTAAACACCATCATCCTGAAAACTCGCCATCAGACCATACTCTAGCATGGGGAAAATCGAGAGGTGAATTCTGAAGACAAAAACCCAAAACCCTGCCAAAATCAGCCTATTCAATTTCAATTTTTAAAGATACTCACAATGATGACCCCTACATCTTCGACCCTCGATCGCCCTGTTTATAGCCTCAAACAGTTGATTCAATACTTTTTAAAGCTGGGTACCCTCGGCTTCGGAGGCCCGATCGCACTGGTAGGCTATATGTATCAGGACTTAGTCGAAGAACGACAATGGATCTCTGAAACAGGATACCAGGAGGGCTTAACCTTAGCCCAAGTGGCACCCGGCCCTTTGGCCGCACAACTAGCGTTTTACCTGGGCTATCTTCATTACGGGATTGTAGGATCGGCATTAGTCGGTATTGCCTTTGTGATCCCATCCTTCTTGATGGTGGTGTCTCTAGGATGGGCTTACAACCTCTACGGTGGCTTGAGCTGGATGCAGGCCGTATTTTATGGTGTGGGAGCGGCAGTCATCGGCATTATTGCCATCAGCGCCTACAAACTCACTGTGAAAACCGTCGGGACAGACTGGTTACTGTGGGGAATTTACGCAGTCAACGCCGCTGCCACCATCATCACCGAGTCAGAGCGGATAGAACTGATTCTCTTGGCGGGGGTATTGGTCTGGTTGATCAAGGCTCCTCCCAAAAACTGGTTTAAGGCCAATCGGCTCAATAGTTTCATGGCGCTTCCCTTGATTCCCTTTGTGGCCGCCGTGCCGAGTGCAACGCCCAGTCTGTTGGGGCAGATTGCTTTGTTCTTTGCAACGGCAGGTTCGTTTGTCTTTGGCAGTGGTTTAGCGATTGTTCCATTTCTGTATGGTGGAGTTGTAAAAGACTTTCAATGGCTCAATCCCCAACAATTTCTAGATGCGGTGGCCGTTGCCATGATTACGCCGGGTCCTGTGGTGATCACCACGGGGTTTATTGGCTTTCTAGTGGCAGGTTTACCGGGAGCTTGTGTGGCGGCGATCGCCATGTTTATTCCCTGTTATCTGCTGACTATTCTGCCCGCGCCTTATTTTAGGAAGCATGGCAAAACCCCTGGTATTGCGGCTTTTGTCAATGGCGTTACGGTTGCCGCGACGGGGGCGATCGCAGGGGCTGTCGTCGTCTTGGGACGACAGTCCCTGCGCGATATTGCCACCGTGATGATTGGCGCGATCACTTTGGTCGCCTGGAAATTGGGTAAAAAGCTGCCGGAACCTCTAGTGGTTGCGATCGCAGCCATTGTGGGTCTAGTCGTATATCCCCTCCTGCATCCATAGAAATTGATACATTCTAGATAGCACAGCAGGATTGGATCTCAACCCTTAATCTTGAGCTGGGGTAACCGCTGATCCCGGCCAAGACAACCGTTGAGCATGTCCCCAAAATGCTTCGAGATCGTAAAATTCCCGTTGCTCTGGCATCAGGATATGGGCAATGACCTCTCCATAATCTAACAGCACCCATGTCCCTTCCGTCTTCCCTTCTTGACGGATGGGTAAGCGCTGGCAAGTCATTTCTGCGGCTTTGACCATCGACTCCATAATGGCTCTCACTTGCGTTCGTGAAAAGCCCGTCACAATAACAAAGTAATCAGCAAGAAAAGAAATATCGATCACATTTAGAACCAAGATGTCGCCGCCTTTGCGATCGTCTGCAGCTTCAGCCAGACAAAATACCAGCGCTTTGGCTGGATCTGTCGCTGGGGACGTATTGCTGAGGGTTGATTGAGTAGAGGATTGAGAAATCAAGGTTACAAATCAGTAGCTTGTGACTCTTACACCATAGCCTAGGGAATTGGATTTGGATGTCAAGATTTTTGGATCTCAAGGTGAAAACCCAAGGGGATAAGCTTCTAGGATTGGATTTGCAACCAAGCCCAATTCCGAGTTAGCACCATACGAGGATGAATGAGCTGTTGGGTTTTGAGCAGATGTTGAAGGGTCAGATCACAAGCGATCGCAACCCCATGGTACAGATCCTGTTGGCTAATCTCACGGGCTTCATTCAATTCAGGACGATTACCGCGTCCCGGCTCTAAGCTATCGGCTAAAAACACCACACAACTCAGTAAACTCATCTGCGGTTGCCCCAAGGTATGATCACGAATAGCAGCTAAAATCTCAGGATCACAAATACCAAATTCCGCTTGAGCCACCAAGGCGCTCACGGGGGCATGGAGGAGATGGGGATTAGCGATATCAACCGGATCAAGGGGTAACTGATGTGTTTTAGCCCATTGCAAAAGCTGCTCAGGCTGGAAATATTTGGCTAAATCATGCATCAACCCAGCCTGGGCTGCCTTCTTTGGATCCAAGTCATGCTTCTGAGCTAAGGTACTCGCCATGACTTCCACCCGTACAATATGCTGTAGCCGGGGGGGAGGAACATGATCCTTTAACCAAGTGAGAACAATCGCTCTAGGCCAATGGGTACCGGTTAGATTACTCACAATACTCACAATTTAGATCACTCACAATACTGTGTATGGGTATTTCGGCTTTTTAATGCTTAGGTGATTTCTACCCACATTCCGCTCTTCTGGAAGGCAAAAAAATAATTAGTACGAATGAATGACGATCCTAGCGATCAACGTTCACTTGATTCTCAATCATTTCATCTTATTGAGAATATGGATTGATTATCTCAAAA
>JAAUOM010000161.1 GCA_012034865.1 Acaryochloris sp. CRU_2_0
GGGCTAGCAGATCTGGCAATTGTGATGGTAGGGGCATGATAGGTTTTTTGATTTGGGTACAGGATCTATTATCCTTGACCCGTTTTTCCTTGGCTTATGCATCCCCTACTCTTTGCATACGCCCAATCAGCAAGGTCTGGATAGAGACTATTGTACCCATACAGTCCTGGATCACTATAATCTCCAGTAGCCCTTTGAATAATGTATTTCAGGGAAAGGCTCTGCCCACCAGCTCCCCAGTGATCATACTCACGGTTTAAAGGAGCAAAACCAATAAAATAACGTCCGATAGCATTATTAACCTGTCCACCTTATTCCATTGATACATATCCTGAAGGATCAATAAAAGTCATTGGATTAGAGTTTGCATAAATGTATTTATTGAGAGTGATAGGATTTCTGGCACTACCTTCCCATGTATCCCGTCTTGTAAATCTTCCTGAATCAGTGTCGTAATAACGTTGCTTTAGGTTGCAATGCAATCCACACTAATGCACTCAGGCTCTTGGCTTGGTGTAATTGTTCACAGTATGACAACCACTCCGCGCTCTCTGGATATAGGGTCTTTATGGGGTAGGCTCAAGGTACTTTTTGTTAGGGATACGAAAATTCTCGCATCCCTTTTTCTTTATGTCCCACTCCCACATCCCCTGGATGCGCCCAGATGAAACTCAGAGGAGTTTTGTAACTGGAAGCATTATTTGCGACACAACCTTCTTTGTTAACTCCTAAAATAGGAAATATCGCTGAGCCATCGGCAGCACTGTTGCGGGTTCACAGGTGAGGAGTTCTCCATCGGCTCTGACTTCGTAGGTTTCTGCATCGACTTCGATTTTGGGGAGGGCATCATTTAACTTCATGTCCGCCTTGCTAAGATTGCGCGTATGGGCAATGGCGACGGCTTGTTTTTGCAAGCCAATTTGCTCAGGGATACCTTGTTCGAAGGCCGCTTGCGAAATGAATGTGAGGGAGGTGGCGGAGATCGCACCCCCAAATCCGCCAAACATGGGTCGCATATGCACAGGCTGAGGCGTGGGAATGCTGGCATTGGCATCCCCCATTTGTGCCCAGGCGATGAAACCACCCTTAATCACCATTTCTGGTTTGACGCCAAACATTGCTGGTTTCCATAAACAGAGATCGGCCAATTTGCCCACCTCGACGGAACCCACATGCTGGGCAATGCCGTGGGTAATCGCTGGGTTGATCGTGTACTTGGCGACATAGCGTTTGGCTCGGTGATTATCATTGCGATCGCAATCGGTGGGTAAAGGGCCACGCTGCACCTTCATTTTGTGACCCGTCTGCCAAGTCCGAATAATTACCTCGCCGACGCGACCCATGGCTTGCGAGTCGGAGGCAATCATACTGAAAGCCCCCAGATCATGGAGAATATCTTCAGCGGCAATGGTCTCCCGACGAATTCTAGATTCGGCAAAGGCTACATCTTCAGGAATGCCCGCATCTAGGTGATGGCAGACCATAAGCATATCCAGATGCTCATCTAGGGTATTGACGGTATAGGGACGGGTGGGGTTGGTGGAAGAAGGCAGAACATTGGCTTCTCCACACACCTTAATAATATCTGGGGCATGACCACCGCCTGCGCCTTCAGTGTGGTAGGTGTGAATGACGCGATTTTTGAAGGCTGCAATGGTATCTTCGACAAAGCCCGCTTCATTGAGGGTGTCAGTATGGATGGCAACCTGAATATCAAACTGATCGGCAACGCTTAAGCAAGTATCAATCGTGGCGGGGGTAGTGCCCCAGTCTTCATGCAGTTTCAGCCCCATGACACCTGCTTTGACCTGCTCCACTAAGGCAGCGGGTTGGCTGGCATTGCCCTTGCCTAAAAAGCCTAAATTCATGGGAAAGGCATCGGCAGCTTGCAACATCCGCTGGATATTCCAGGGGCCGGGCGTACAGGTGGTGGCATTGGTGCCCGCTGCCGGACCTGTGCCACCGCCGATCATTGTGGTGATGCCAGAGGCGATCGCAACCTCAATTTGCTGCGGACAAATAAAGTGAATGTGGGAGTCAATCCCTCCTGCTGTCAAGATCATGCCTTCCCCAGCAATGGCTTCGGTGCCGGGACCAATGATGATATCGATGTTGTCCTGGATGTAGGGGTTCCCCGCTTTGCCAATCGCAGCAATCTTGCCCGCTTTGATACCAATATCGGCTTTGACGATCCCCCACCAATCTAAAATTAGGGCATTGGTAATCACCGTATCCACCGCCCCATCAGCATTGGTAATCGGCGATTGACCCATGCCATCTCGAATGACTTTGCCGCCTCCGAATTTGACCTCATCGCCATAGGTGGTGTGATCTGCCTCGACTTCGATGATCAAGTCGGTATCCGCCAGACGAATGCGATCGCCCACGGTAGGTCCATAGGTTTCTACGTAGGCGCGGCGATCCATGCGATAAACCATAGCAGCCTTTCTCTTTAATACGGATCCAGTAAATTCTAAATCGAAGCGGGACGTCTAACCGCCTTGGCGGTCACAAATCACCCCTATTTGGGTCGTGCTGATGGGAGCTACTTTTCAAAAATTTATATCTTATCTATATCCTAATTAAAGATTGTGGGCTATATTTTGGGTTGATTTACTTTGAATCCTTGAGTTAGACACTAAATATGGTTGCTACTTTCCCCCTAACCACTGAACTCAGCGAATCCCAAAAAGCGGTGTTGCAGAAATATCTGATTGACGACGAGGTCTCTTGGGAAGATGTGGCGCAGCGAGTGGCGGCTTATGTGGCCAGTGCCGAAGCAACCCCCCAACAGCAGCGCTATTGGCAGGACCAGTTTTTCTCAATTTTGCAGCCGATGAAATTTGTGCCCGGTGGATCGATCCTGGCTAACTGCAACCACGGCACAAGAGGCTTGCTGAATTGTTTTGTGCTCTCGGCGGAAGATCATATTCATGACATCACTAAGCTAGTGGCCGATGCTGTCCTCACCACCAAGTTTAGAGGCGGGGTGGGAATTAACATTGGTGCTAAAGGCATGAAAGGCTATATCCGCCCGAAGGGGTCACCGTTTCAAGATGGCAAAGCCCTCGGCCCCTGTGCCGTCTTGGATATGGTTTCCGAGAACTCTAAAAAATCACCACAGGCAATAAGGCTCGTCGGGGAGCCTTCTTGTTCTCAATGAACTGGAAACATCCTGATATTTGGGAATTTATTCAGGCTAAAACCCAGTCCACCATTGATGCCAATTTTGCCAAATCGATGATTGAGCGTTTAGCTCAGCTTGCTCAGAGTGAAAGACCTACCGAGGAAAAGCAAGAACAACTGCAAGCCTTACAGGGTGAGTTGGGAACCGCCTGGATTGAAACCCATTTGAATCCAGAAGGGAAACGCGATCGCCGCTGGCATAATGCCAATATTTCCGTCCAACTCGACGATGAATTCTTTACCAAACTCGATCAAGGCGATGAACAAGCCAATCAGCTCTGGCAAGCAATGGCCGAAAATGCCCATGCCACAGCAGATCCAGGCTTACTCTTGATTGACAATGCCAAACGCCGCAGTCCCATTCGAGACTTTGTAACTTGCACGAATCCGTGTTTGGTGGGTGAAACCCCAGTCTTAACTCGCCAGGGATCGCGTCCCATTCAGAGCTTAGTGGGCAAGACGGTTGAAATTTGGGATGGCTGCAATTGGCAGATGGTCGATAATTTCAGAGTCACAGGATTCGATCAATCGGTGTTTAAACTGACTCTCAGGAACGGCGAATCAGTGCAGGCAACGGCAGAACACACTTTCATCCTTGCCGATGGCACCCGCAAACCACTGAAAGATCTGAAGGTCGGAGAATCTTTAGCCAGCATAACCTTTGTCTCTCGCGTTTTAGCAGGCTTTGGGGAATCGGAAGCGGAAGTAACGATTACTAGCGTGGGTAACGAGTCGGACTACGAAATTCGTTCGATTGAATTCTCTCATATTGCCGATCGGGTTTATTGCTGTACGGTGCCCGATACCCATACCTTTGCCCTTACGAATGGATTATTGAGTGGAAACTGCGGGGAAATTTTCTTGCCGCCTAATTCTGCTTGTAACTTGGGTTCATTAGTACTAACCAAATTTGTCCGCCGTCGTCAAGACGGTAGCGTTGAAATTGACTGGGAGGATTTAGCGACAACCGTCAAGATCTCCATTCGCTTTTTAGATAATGTGCTGGATGTGTCGGAGTTTGCCACTCCTGATCAGAAGCATAATGTGCGAAATGTTTTTCGCCAATTGGGTTTAGGGATTATGGGCTGGGCGGATTATTTGAAACTGGCGCGGATTACCTACGATTCTCCCCAACATCTGCATGAAATTGACCGTTGGGGCGCTTGGATTGCCGATCATGCCTATCGAGCTTCGGAAGCGATCGCCACTGAAAAAGGTCCCTGTGGGATCTGGTCTGAGATTGAGCAGGTGCAAACGGGCAACCCCTTTGAGTGCTGGGTGGATAGTCAAGGAAATACCTATAATGGCAACGAAGCCCAAGGCAGCGATGGCGAAGATTTAGTCCAGGTGCCGCGCCGTAACTCCACGGTGCTCTCTATTGCACCCACGGGGAGCATTGCTCAACTAGCGGCTTGTTCCTGGGCGTTTGAGCCGGACTTTGGCTTGACCTTGTGGAAACAAGTGTTTGTGGATGCTTCTCGCAATGAGCAAAACTGGGTACAGATTCTCAATCCCTATCTAGAGGAGCTAGATTTATCAGAGGAAGATGCCGAAATCGTCAAACAGACGGGTTCTTTAGCGAATACTGACTATGCCCAAGAACACCCTGAAATAGCAGAGAGTTTTAAGATTGCCCGCGAAATTCCACCAGGTTGGCATATTTTAGTGCAGTCTAAATGGCAAGACTGGATTGATTCATCCATTTCTAAAACGATTAATCTGCCTGCCCATGCCACGGTGGATGAAATCAAGCAAATTTATCGTTTGGCCGAAAAAGCGGGTCTCAAGGGCGTTACGATTTATCGGTCTGGCACCCTAGAATCTGAACCAATTAAAGTAGGCGATGGTGAAAAGCAATCCTAAAAGCATAATTTCAAAACCTTGGAATAGTGGTGATAGAGACAGAAGTATGGCGCACACCGATAACTTATTAGATTTAATGGACAGTTTTCCCAGTGCTTTCCAAGACTTGCAATCTGACGATCGCACTGACTCGAATCCTTCCACATCATCCCCAGCCAATAGCAATGCTGAGTTCAATGTTTTGTCTGACGAAGCGTTAGATCCACAACTGCGTCAGCTCATTGCTGAATTTCCAAGTGCCTTTGTTGATCCGACTAGCGATCGTACCGCCGCCGTCGATGCCTCTGTCTCTGAGGAGGCGATCGCCGATCAACCTACCCAGGCACCCGCGTTAGATCCGCTCACAAGTCTTAATCCTCAACCTGGAGCTGCGACCTTGCCCGCTTTGCAGTTGGCTCAGCCCGGACAGTATGCCCAAGCCCTGAAACGGCAGATTTCCACCTTTACCTGGGGACAGGTGGAGGTCTATCTCACCTATGGCGATGACGGTTTGCAATCCCTGTGGGTGACGGTAGGAAAATCGGGAACAGAAGTGCAGTCTTTGTGTGAAGCGATCGCCCGCCTCATTAATCTATTATTGGCAACACAGTTACCCATCCCTGAGATTACCCGTCAAATTCGGGGCATTCGCGGCGCAGATGCTGAAGGGCTAGGTCCCAACCGCATCTTGGGGCTGGCCGATCTGATCGGTAAGGTTTTGCAAGAGGCTCCCACCGTCCTCACCCCTATGGCAGCAGATGCACCTGCATCACATGCACCTAAAACCGAGGAAGAGACCGAAACAGCCACCGTGAGGATTCACCCTACCCCCAAAACGAATGGCAATGGTCACCACAGCAACGGCAAGCAGTCCGTCGAGATCCTACCAGCAATCCCTTGGGCAAATTTAGCCGACGACTCTGGTCATGCTGCCTCGCTTTGTCCTGAATGCGGAGCCGAACTGCACCAAGTCAACGGCTGTTCAGGTGGAGCTTGCGTCGTCTGTGGATACAGTAGCTGTAGTTAAGTAGGCTAGAGAGCAACCGCCATTTTCGTGAGAAATTGAGTCGCAGCAGTTAGATCCGTCTGAATGCTGGTGGGCTGTAAGCGCTGTAAAAATGGATAGTCGCGCATCCCACAGGTGAGGGCGATCGTTTTGATCTGCATGGCTTGCGCCGCTAAAACATCTGCTTCTGTGTCGCCAATCATCCATAGGGCTTGATCTTGGTGCAAACCCATTGCTTGGATCGCCTCTTGCAGGAGTGCTTGTTTGCAAACCGCATAATTTTCATAGGCCGCCAATGCATCTTGAGTGCCACAAATCAAGCTGAAGAAGTGAGATAATTGATGCTGTTGCAGAATTTGCACCACCTGTGTCTGACAACGCAACGTAATCACAGCCAGTCGCGCTCCCAAATTGACAAGCTGCTGCAAAGCCGATCGCACCCCTGGTTGCAGTCGATCCTCACCCAGAAAGAGGGGTTGATTGACACAGACTTGCACTTGATCCAAAAAGAAATCGATATGCTCACCCACCAGCCCAGACTGAGTAGCAATGTCTCGATCAGGGCGCTTTGCTTGTTTCATCCCCCAAAACTCAGCTAAGTTCAAAGCGGTAAGGGGTAGGGCTTGCCCTTGAGTCTGAAAGTAGGTTTGCGTTTCCATCAGAGCAAGCTGATAGGTTTTGTAATACCGTTGGCAGACATCCATGAGAGGACCATCAAAATCACAAAAGATGGTTAGGGGTGCAGTAGTTGCAACAGCCCAAGGCCAATCTCTGCAAAGAGTTTGATCCGGGAAATACGAGGCTGGACTGGAAGGAGTTAAGGTTAGCGCACTGATCATGTGCTGGACTGGCGGTGAGTCAGTAATATATCTTTACTTAAATTTAACATTTATTTTATAACTAAGTCAACTTTTGTCTAACAGTAGAAGAAGATGGCTTTCTATGAAGTATAAGTTGAATGAACTTGAATCCAACAGGACTTACGCATTGGCACTGGCCTTATTTTGTGGGTTGAAGAATATAAGTTGTTAACGGTCTGCCTCTGTTGCGAATTCTCAGTAAGCCTTCAACCGCTCAGTGCAGTCTAGAGCTGTATGTCCGCTATCTTCATAGAAAGACAAAGGGTGAAGAACAGTGTTTGATGGCAATCCGTTGATTGGATCGCCTCCAAAGGAGGTGCCACTTAAAGAGGCTCCGTTAGTTCGCGTAATTGCACAGGTTCGCTTTCCAGCGATTCTTTCGATTGGGGAAAGCAGTTTTGTTGCTGCATTTCAGGAGGAAATTCGATCGCAATACCCTGTTTTACAGCCTGAACAGACTCGTAACTTTACGATCAGTGCTCAAGGACTTGAAGAATCGATATCTAGAGTGGTTTGGAGGTTTATTGATAAGACCGAAAAATGGCGCATCTCGTTGACTTCTAACTTTGTGACGCTTGAAACAACTGATTATTTAAGTCGGTCAGACTTTCTTAAACGTTTTAAAGACATCTTGATTGCAACTGATATTCACATTAAGCCTCAAGTTCTAGAGCGGTTGGGTTTACGCTATATTGCTCGGCTGACAGATCAGGAGGTCGATCGACTTACCGATTTTGTTCGTCCTGAAGTCTCTGGTGTTTTAGCTTCTGAGATTGCGATTCACGCAGAGCAAACCATTTGCGACTCTTTTTTTAATCTTCCAGATCAGCGTGGGCAAATTCATTCTAGATAGGGGCGCTCACCTGCTCATTCAACGATTGATCCAACAGCGATTGATCCAATTCCTGAGCCTAGCTGGATTTTGGATTTAGATATGTTTACGGTACCTTTTGCAGAAATTAAAGCGTTTGAGGTTAAAGCAATCATGGATGATGCAGATTACTTTGCAGAAAGGCTTTACACTTTCTTTCGCTGGGCTGTTACTCAGAATTTCTTACGTCATTTTGGCGGAGAGGTATAACTATGGGCAAGCTAAGGATTGTGGCTTAAATAAGATCTAGAATCCAGCTTTCTGAGGTTTAGCCGTGTAATTCCATTTTGGGAGGTAAGCATCAAAAATAATTTCCATTGATTCCTTAAACTCCTGAGTGACTTTTCGCCCCGTTTGATACACCTTATCTAATACCGTGGTCAAGACCTTCAGACCCGTTTTAGTCTCGGCTTTACC
>JAAUOM010000041.1 GCA_012034865.1 Acaryochloris sp. CRU_2_0
CCTTGCTGCCGTTGAGCCTGTTCATGGCCAGTCGTCATCAAGTCCCGAACCGCCACATGCCCTTCTACGCCATTGATAAAATCGGCAAGGGAATTAAACCTGCTTCCTCAAATTTACGGATCATTTGGGGAATATAGGGCTGCTTGGTGATCACATGCTTGCGATAGAGCAAGATGCCTATGACCGGAGGCTGATCAAATGGATCGAACGTACCGCTGAATGGCTGGAGCGGGCACCTGCTTGCCACAGAAAAGGCAGACGTTCAACCCGGTACCACTCTAGATACTGCCGAGGAGATTCAAAAAATCCTGAGTAATCGGGATGGAGCAGACCGATATTAGGGGTTTCAATGGGCGGTGGAATTTCAGCGCTGATGGGTAAATTCAGGTATTTTTCGGCCAAGGTCCAGCACATCGCCGCGACATTTTCTGGACCACCTGCATTCCAATAGCCGTAGATGATCAACCAGTTGCGCAGATCCTGAACCTTCTGCACAGGCACGTACTTAAGGAGTTTAGGCCCTGATTTGAGAAAGCTGATATAGCCTGCAAGTTTATCTTCTTCTTTACCACTGCTAAATTTGTCGAGGATGAATTTGACAGGCTTGGGCATACCTTTGGGTTTGTCGCCAATCACAAACTTACCCAGTTGGGTGAGGCTCATCAGCTCTAAGGCAGATTCAAACACCAAACGAATTGGGATCTCTTGGACGCGCTCTCGTAACCACAGGACTTGGTCATAATCAAAAATCAAACTGCCAAAGAACACATCTGCGCCTGCAAGGGCAGTCGTCACCGCGTCAGGGCTAGTCTGGATATCGCGATCGCTAAAAATACAAACCTCTAATCCAGGACAACGCGCTTGAGCCAATTCTGCCGCACTGACATATAAATCGATGTTAAAAGACTCAAATCCCGCAATCAGAACAATCCGTGCCATCTTTGCAGCCTAAACTTTGTTGACTTCTCTTTTTAGATCTTAATGATCTTTCAAATTTTTTATCAGAATTACTAGAGTCAATTTGCGGCGAACTCTAAATCCTGTTCACCACAACCTTTGAGAAGCCCTGACAGGAAAGGATAGGAGCGGTGAATAGGTGGATCATTGGCAAAATGATTAATACCATTTTCCCTTGAAGTTGCATTGTTTTAATGGTGCCACTACCGATGATGACCGGGATAAAAAGAGTGCAAATTCATCTGAAATTGGTATGGGGCAAAGCAAGAAACAATTATCCCCCTAGGGATGGAGCATACCTAGAGATAGACAACCTTGAAATTTAAATCCCTACAGTAATTCAATTTCAGCGGCTAATTTCTTGACTTCTGGGATTGACAAACTACCCTCTACTGAAATAACAAGTCCTTCCTGGATGAAGAGAACTTCGTTGGGGGTAGAATTATCCGGTACAGCACAGGACTCTGGTTCAGCACCTTTGGATAGTTTTTTACAATCTTCGACAACATTAATTGACTTACCATTGCTCAGCTTGTCTTCTTTCCGTGAGAGTATCTTCACGTTTGCTGCATTTTCGTTAGGACGCAGCGTGGTGATTACGACTACCCCGCCAGAACCTTGATAACGAACACTGGAGACAAATTCAAAGGCGATCGCATCAGGGGAAATTGGCTCAGAATCTGCGGGTGGAGACCACACTGAAATTTGCTGTGCCAGTTCAGGAGGCGGATTGGTTAACTGTGCTGCTGGATCTCCGTCAAGACCCACAATTTTTTGTCCTTGAGCTATCGGAGAATGTTGACCAACTGCTCAAAAAACATAACTATCGCAAACGCAAAGCCCAGCGACGCATTGCTACAGGGGAAGCTGACAATCGTAAGAACAATTTGAAACCATTGAAGCCCTGAAGAACTCCTATCAAGAAGCAGGGAACCCCATCTTAAGCATGGACACCAAAAAAACCTAGGGCGGCAAAGTTGACTGGAGTAATTTCTGCTCCAGTTGAGCCAAGTAAGTCTGAGGAGAAGGACGGAATTGCCGCTGTTGCACCCGTTTCTGTTGATGCTGTCGGAGTGTAGAACGAAGCTGCTGCCATTGTATCAGTGGGGACAGTGGCTAGCTCAGAGGCAGGAAACGGTTTCTGCTGGGTTGCGAGTGCTGAGGTCAATTGCACCGAACCACGAGTCACTGCGGTTTCTGGAGCTACCTTTTGCCCACTACACCGCCGTTGATGATGTCGCCATTTCCCGAACGTCTGTTCCGAATCATTGTTGGTTCTAGGAAGATTTTCGATGTCATAGCAGTGGAATAACCCGCCCCAGTAGCTGCGAGTGACTTTGAGAAATGGGTCAATTGCGCCAACCAGTGGTGCAGCTTGTGGTTTCCATCGTGCCATTGCTCCCAACAATCCTTGAAATTGGCGACGCCCACTACGACCGCAAAGCTGAGTTTCATTCTGAAGAATTTTTGCGGCTTGATGCACCCACTCAAAGCTTTGAGCAATCGGTTGCCAAAAGACGGCTGTTTGTGCCAGCGCGCGTTTGAGGATCTGATACAGTTTTGTCAAGGGTTGCGGTAGCCCCCTTTTTGCTCCACTCGTGCTAAGCTCTGCTCAATTGCACTGACTCGTTCTTGCACTCGTAATCCTGCGGCATCTAATGGCGGATGACCATCATCGCTCAAAGCAGACCGCACGGCCTGACAGTATCCCTGCATGACTTCATCCGTCACGTCGTCGGCTTGGTGCTGACGCTCTAGCGTTCTGACTCCTCACACCTGTTTCTTCAACTCTTTTTTGGCATGGCGATCTGCGTCATAAATTTGCTTAGCGGCTTCTTTGAGATAGTGAAAATGGCAGAGTTCGTGTGCTACCTCTGGTAACGCGATTGCCACCGCTTTGCGAATTGAATGTTGTCCATCACTGCTCACTCCAGCTATCGGCACGGGAAGCCTCCTCAAACAACGCGGCAAGGTCTGGTTGTGTGGCAGAGAGTAATGTTCGTGCCAATAAAATCTCCCCACTCAAGGAGTCTCACATCACCCACAACACTTCGTGCCCGACATCCGGTTGCAGTCCATCGATCACTAAGATAACCTGCTGCTGGGCTTG
Organism: Acaryochloris sp. CRU_2_0; assembly: GCA_012034865.1. Taxonomy (GTDB): domain Bacteria; phylum Cyanobacteriota; class Cyanobacteriia; order Thermosynechococcales; family Thermosynechococcaceae; genus Acaryochloris. Next base: position 3,068 of record JAAUOM010000041.1, read on the forward strand.
CAAAACAAGCTTTAGCCGCTCATGGTCACTCCAGCTTAGGGCAACCAATTCGTCATATCGAGCCAGCAGGTTACTCACGGTGCGTTCACTCACAAGTTCCGCTGCTGTAATTGCTGATGAATCTCACCCACGCTCTGATGCTCTGGGTGTCGCAGTTGCACCACGCCGTGTAATGTGCGGATGCGACGACGGTTTTCGTAGTCCTGCCACATCACTCTACTGTAATGTGGGCAGTTCCGTTGCACACACGCTAGCATTTCTGTTCGCACGGTGTTGGGTTGAGCGCTAACCAATTTATTCAGCTCGTGTGAGTTTGAACTACCGAGTTCTTGGCTTGTTAGAAGATGATCATATTTACTGGTTTTGGATTGGCGCACATGCAGAGTATAACGAGTTGCTTAAGCGGTTGTAGCGGCAGCAGCCTAACACTGCGGTGGTGCGGACGGGTGAGAGATCTTGGTGCTGAGTTCAAGGTTATTTGCCGCCGCACAACTTCACCGTTAGACGGATTGTTTCGATACAATCAAGAAAAGTTCGTGCGTCTTAGTTAAGATTAAGACTTGTCTAGGATTGCCTTTGAGCGGAGTCCTTGCCTGTAAAAGCAATCAAGCCATGCAAATTTACTTAGACTACAGTGCAACAACGCCCTGCCGCCCTGAGGTGGTTGCCGCTATGAATACAGTCTGGAGTGACCATTGGGGCAATCCTGCCAGTTTGCATGAGTGGGGGCAACGGGCCGCAACGGTTTTGGAACAGGCTCGGATGCAGGTTGCTGCTTTAATTCAGGCTCCACCGGAATCGATCATTTTTACCTCTGGTGGCACAGAAGCCAATAATCTGGCTCTGATGGGGATCGCTCGAACCTTTAGCCAACCCCAACATTTAATTATTTCTAGTGTTGAACATCCTGCCATTACCGAACCTGCTCAGTTCCTAGAACAGCAAGGTTGGCAAGTCACCTATCTGCCCGTCGATTCTCAAGGGCGGGTGTTGCCAGCGACGCTTCAACAAGCCATGCGCCCAGATACGGCCTTAGTCTCGATTATCTATGGCCAAAGTGAAGTGGGGACGCTGCAATCGATTCATCAGTTGGGTGAAATTGCTCAGGAGCGGGGGGTGTTATTCCATACCGATGCAGTGCAAGTAGCAGGCCGACTCCCAATTGATGTGCAGACCTTGCCTGTTGATTTACTGTCCCTTTCTAGCCATAAATTGTATGGCTCTCAAGGGGTAGGGGCTTTGTATATACACCCAGGCACCCCACTGCTTCCCTTACTAACGGGGGGAGGACAAGAGGAAGGTCGGCGCTCTGGTACCCCTGCTGTGCCCATAATTGCTGGGTTTGGTCTGGCCGCAGAGCTGGCCGCTGCTGAGATCGAGTTAGAAAAAGAGCGATCGCAACAACTGCGCGATCGCATCTTTTCCCAACTCGCAGACACGCCCTATCTGATTCCCACTGGGGATCGAGAAAACCGTCTGCCCCATCACCTCAGTTTTTGTCTGCATCCTTCTGTGGCTAACCATATCAGCGGCAAAACCTTAGTCCGACAAATGAATCTGGCCGGGATTGCCATCAGTGCAGGTTCTGCTTGTCATAGCGGTACACTAAAGCCCAGCCCTATCCTCAAGGCAATGGGCTATTCTGATCAACAAGCCTTAACAGGCATCCGTCTGACCCTAGGTAAACAGACCACTACATCTGATGCGGATTGGACCACAATGGTCTTGAAACAACTCCTCAGCCGACTGTTACCCACAACAGCGACACCCACCGCTGTTGTTGCCCACTAAGCAACCTTTGTTTATGACTAAAGTTCTGATTCTCTATTCATCCTTGGGATCGGGGCATGTGAGTGCGGCCAAAGCGCTATCGGATGCCTTTAGCCAATTCCCAGACGTAGAAGTGCGGGCTGAAGATGCCCTAGCCTATGCCAATGCTCTCTATCGACGGGTAGTCACAGAAGCTTATGAGCAGCTTAGTGAACGGATGCCCCAGCTTTATAAAGCCTTTTATGAAGGCAGCGATGTGGGTGAGCTGGAAAAGTCTTTAGATAATAACCTGACCTGGGCTAAGCTAGAGCGCCCCTTCTTTCGGCAATTGGGGGCGTTGCTAGCAGAGGCTGATCCCGATGTCATTGTCTGTGTGCAGCAGATCCCCAGCCGACTGCTCCAGCTTGTTGAAGATCAGCAGGCCACAGGCCGACCCCAGTATGTCGTGATTACAGATGCGATCGCCCATAGCACCTGGATCAACTACGGTGTCAGTGGTTACTTTTTACCCAACGACCTCAGCCGTAACTTTTTACTCCAGCGCGGCGTCCAGCCTGACATCCTGCATGTAACCGGCATTCCCATTAATCTGGAAATTCAGCACCAAAAAAGTCAAGTAGGGATGCGATCGCACCTCAATCTGCCCGTAGACGGTATCCTGATTGCCCTGATGGGCGGTGGACTCAATCCAAGGCGCGTTAGTCGACTGGTTCAAGATCTGCTGGCTTACGGTGGATTTGATACCTTAGTGATTGCAGCAGGACGCAATCAGAACCTGCTAGACGCCCTCGCAGGCATTGACAGTAATGAGCAGACGACGCTGCGTAAGTTAGGTATGATCGACTACATTGATGACCTGATCGTGGCCAGTGATTTGATTATCACCAAAGCCGGGGGACTGATCACCAGCGAGATTTTAGCCCGAGGTAAGCCGATGGTCTTAGTCGATCCCATCCCAGGGCAAGAAGAACAAAACGCCGATGTCATAGAGGCCGCTGGAGCTGGGGTGCAACTGCGATTGCTAGAAATGGTTGCCCCCGCCCTCAGCTATTTGCTTCACCATCCAGAACGGCTAGCGGCAATGCGGCAAGCCGCCCTCACCTTAGGCCGTCCGAGTGCAGCCCTGGCAATTGCCGACTATATTGTCCAGCATTGGCAGGCCGATGCCCATCAGCTCAAAACCCGTCAACTACCCGGCAAGAAAACCGATGCCCAATGAGCCTTCAGCCGCTGCTCAGTCTGCCCCTTTTCTCTGGGGAGTCTCTACATCAGGCTATCAGCATGAGGGTGGCTATAATCAAGCTGGACAACCTCAGAACAACTGGGCGAGTTGGGAACAGCAGGGACGCGTGGAGTGCGCGGGTGCCGCCGCTGAATTTTGGACGCGCTATGAAGCTGACTTCCAGCGCTGTCAGCAGCTAGGACTAACGGCTTTTCGGCTGAGCATTGAATGGGCGAGAGTCCAGCCGACCCAGCAAGCCCAAGCAGACCCATCTCCTCCGTTTGACCAACAAGCCCTCGATGCCTACAGCGATATACTGGCCGCTTGCCGACACAGGGGGCTAGAGCCGTTGGTGACCCTGCATCATTTTACCCATCCCGCTTGGCTGGGCACCGATGCGTGGCTCTGTGCTAGCACAGTAGATGCCTATCTCACCTATGTGATCACAGCGGTCAGCCACATTAACCAGCGTTTGATTGAGGTGCATCAGTTGGCACCCATTGGCTGGTACATCACTCTGAATGAACCCAATATTTTAGTGACCAATACCTACTTCAAAGGTGACTTCCCGGCAGATAGTTGGGGTCTTTCACCAGCGCTACAAGCCTATAATCACCTGCTGTGTGCCCATGTTCGAGCTTACAATGCCATTCACGATCTGTATGAACAAGCAGGGTGGACAGCTCCACGCGTGTCCCTCAATACCTACTGTAGCGATCTGTATTGGTCAGAGAAAGTCCTTTGGGATTTACTCAGTAGCCGTCAGCGGGAAATTCCGATTGAGGGACTGGTTCCCTATATTCGTCAACAGGCGGCTCACTGGGAAAAAACCTTAGCCACGAGTGGGCTTGCTTTTCGGCGCGATTTACCCTATCGCATCGGTCGGCTGCTGCGCAGAGGAGCCAATTGGTTTGCCAAGAAACGCTTTAGTCTGACCGTTCTTGAGGATTTCTTAGAGATACTAGCAGCATCGCCGCGATCGCAAGTTTTCGATTATCTAGCCTTAGACTATTACGATCCGTTTTTTGCCCATAGTATAAGATTCCCAACGTTGTCAGATCTCGAAGGCGCACCCACCTGGCGTAGCTGGGTTATCAGTAACTTTTCCAGTAAATGGTGGGATTGGCGACATTTACCGGAGGGCCTGTTCTTTTTTTGTCAAACCTATGCTCAGGCGTTTGATCAGCCTATTTTGATCGCAGAAAATGGGATGGCGCTGCGGCGATCGCGCAACAGCGGAGTGATTACTCAGCGAACAGATGGACTACACCGCAGCCAATTCTTGAGGGAACATATTGAGCAAGTGCGGCGGCTACAACAGGTCAACATTCCACTGCTGGGGTATTTTCATTGGTCATTGGTAGATAATTATGAATGGGGATCTTATACCCCTCGGTTTGGTTTGTTGTCCCTTGATTTTGAGCAGGGGGCTGAGCGGTTGACCATTGATCCTTTAGGAGATTGCCCATCACAAACCTATGCAGCACTGATCGAAAATCTATCCTAATCTAAATTCTGCTCACACCATTTAAAAAATACCCGCAATAGCCCTAATAAGATTGGCATCCGTTCTTGTATTGTCTGGGTCATTGGAAACACCTTGATTCATTCCCACTCAATCGTGCCAGGGGGTTTAGACGTAATATCGTAGGCGACGCGATTCACACCTTTGACCTCATTGACAATGCGGTTGGAAATCGTCTCTAGAAGGTCATAGGGGGCGCGTGACCAATCCGCCGTCATGCCGTCTTCACTGGAGACAAACCGCAAAATAATCGGATAGGCATAGGTGCGTTGATCGCCCATGACGCCGACGCTGCGCACGGGCAGCAGAACGGCAAAGGCTTGCCAAAACTCCCTGTAGGCTCCCGATCGGTTGATTTCTTGGCGAACGATTAAATCCGCATCGCGCAGAATATTGAGGCGTTCGGTGGTGACCTCACCAATGATCCGAATTGCCAAACCGGGGCCTGGGAAAGGGTGGCGATTGACAATTTCTTCTGGTAATCCTAGGGAGCGACCCACCTTGCGGACTTCATCTTTAAAGAGCTTACGCAAGGGTTCAACGAGTTTGAAACGCAAATCTTTGGGTAGACCACCAACGTTATGGTGGCTTTTAATTTTAACGGCGACGCGCTCGCCAGTACCGGGATCAACGTTGGTGTCAGCCGATTCAATTACATCGGGGTAAAGGGTTCCCTGGGCAAGATAGTCAAAAGGACCCAGACGTTTGGATTCTTCTTCAAAGACGCGAATGAATTCGTGACCAATGTGTTTGCGTTTTTCTTCCGGGTCGGTGACGCCTTGGAGGCGTTCTAAAAAGCGATCGCGAGCCATAACATATTCCACGGGAATGTGAAATTGTTCACGGAATAACTTCACTAGGCGCTCCGGCTCTAGCTTGCGCATAAAGCCTTGGTCAATGAACATGCAGGTTAAATTATCACCAATGGCCCGGTGCAGCAAAAACGCTAGGGTGGAAGAATCCACCCCACCCGATAACGCTAGTAAAACCCGTTTATCGCCAACTTTGGCCCGGACTTCACGAATGGCTTCTTCCACGAAGGCTTCTGTAGTCCAGCTCGGTTCACATTCACAAATGTGATACACAAAGTTGCGAATCAAGGCTTGGCCGCCCTGAGAATGGACTACCTCTGGATGGAACTGAACGCCATAGAGTTGGCGATCATGGTGGGCAATGGCGGCATGGGGGGTATTGGCGGTATGGGCTAGAACCTTGAACCCTGGGGGTAAAGCAGTCACAGAGTCACCATGACTCATCCACATCGTTGTTTCGTCTTCGACATTGGTCAGCAAGTCCGTGGGGTCATCAATCCAGAGAGAGGCTTTCCCATATTCAGCCGTGTTGGCAGCCTCAACCTGCCCTCCCAGTTGTTGAACCATTAGTTGCATACCATAGCAAACTCCCAAGATAGGAATACCCAGATTCCAGATTTCGGGATCACAAGCCGGGGCATAGGTGGCATAGACTGAATTAGGCCCCCCCGAAAGAATGATCCCCTTGGGATTCAACTGTCGGAGCTGTTCTACCGAGGTGCGATAGGACAACACCTCCGAGTAAACCTGGGTTTCGCGAATGCGACGGGCAATCAGTTCTGAATACTGAGATCCAAAATCGAGGATGGCGATCAGGGTGCGATCCAGGGCGGTGTTTGCCAAGACTGAATCTGGAGTAGGGGTAGAAACGGGTTGCTGAGTTGGAGGAAGCACAGAAGGTATCCCTAAGAATGAAGGAGCAGAGCAAAGGGGTGTAGTGATGGCAAAAAGTCGATCAAAGGGATGGAACAAACCCAGCGGCCAAGCCCTGGGTAACGAGCATTGGCTAAATTGAAGATTGCAGAGCTATTAAAAATGAGTATGAATATTTTTACAAGTTTAGGTCAATCTGGGTTCTGCTGACAAAGCTGTTCTAATAAATGGGTGCCTGTGGGGCTGACGGCAAACAATTGACGATCGCGGTTGAAGAGTGCCGAACCAATTTGGACAGTGCGATCGCACTGTCTATAAATATAGGTTTGCGATCGCCGATCAATCTGCGCTGTCATGGTCCCATAGATAGACTTTACCCATTGGCTATCGGTGTGAGTATCCAGATCGATCAGCAATTGCAGGGCTGCTTCAGCCGTGGGACTGGCAAACAGGTCTTGCACCTGGGCTGGGGGCAATCCCAAGCAAGCCGCATGCGCAGTTATGATTTCTTGGCGAGCATCTGCTAGATGGTGATGGGTATGGAAGATCCCACCCGCCAGCTTGATCAACTTGCCGTGGTATCCCAACAGCAGAATGGAGGTGATGCCCTGTAAAGCCGCTTCTACTAATAATGGACCTAGCCAGTTGGCCGTCTTGATCAGCGCCCCTGAGAGAATGCCAAGGGAGTGCGCTATATCTAAGCCATTTTCACCCAAGCAAAACACCAGAGCGTCTTGCTGTGCAGCTTTGTCTCGTAATTCCGTTCTAAATTGCTCTAACTGCTGTGGCGCACTCAAGGGTTGGGCGATCCCAGAAGTCCCCAGCAAGGATAATCCCTCCACCACGCCAAAAGCCGCATTAGAGGTGCGGGTGGCCAAAGCCCGCCCCTCCGGCAAGATAATCGTGACGCGAATGCGATCGGGGGGACGTAGCCATCGGTGTAAATTAGTCTGGAGTAATGTCTGAGCATAGGTATAAATGGCCGCTTGCGGGTCTCGATTTTGATCAATCCCCACGCCCTCGCCACCCACTAAGAGAATGGAGGCTGCTTGATCCGGTGCGGCCCATTCCACCATGACCCATATGGGGGTATAGCGAGTCAGATCCAAATTGTCGCCGGGATCACTGCGGGTGATGGCCAGGGCTTGACCTGATCCCAAACCTGCCACCTGCTCAATCGGGATTTCCACCTGTCGATCCGGCTTAATCAGATCAAGACTCACCTGATCCTGGGGTGTTGAGTCATAGAGCCAGCGTAGGGCTGCGATCGCAGCCGCACAAGCAAAAACAGGTAAGGTATAGCCGGAGAGGGCTTCAGGTTGTGACATGGGCACATCGCTAGGGATCAGAGCATTCAGAACAGGAATGTTTTATCCTTTTAAACTGGGGTAACTTTGACAATTTCAACGCAAGTGATCGTCGCAGATGAACCCATTTATCACGTTATACGAGATCCCAAAATCATTATGAAGCGCTTTGCCTCCCGTCTACTCAGTTTGATTCTGGTAGCTTCCTTATTCTTGACTGGTTGCTCCGTTCTCTCTTCAAGAACCCTGCTATCTGGAAACTATCAGCAAGACACCCTCTATGTGATTGATAATCTCAGTCAGGCCATTACCTTGCCTAATGATGATCCTAACAAAGCAGATTCGCAAGCAACAGCAGGTTCACTGATTAGTGAATATGTGTCTCGATATCGCCGCAAGCCCCAACTTGCCAGCTCTGGTTCCTTTATGATGATGGCAACTGCCCTCAATGGCTTGGCGGGTCACTATAATTCTTATCCCAACCGCCCTCTCCCCCAAAAATTGAAAGATCGCTTAGATCAAGAGTTTGAACAAGCTAAAATTTCCCTCAAGCGAGAGTTTGCCACTTAAGTTGCGCCACTGCAAGTATAGTATTCCCCCTCAATTCAAGGAGTTTGACCATGTTTGGTCTTGGCTGGCTAGAAGTAGGACTGATTGTTGTTGCAGCCGTCTTTCTGTTTGGTCCTAAGCGATTACCTGAATTGGGTTCATCCCTAGGGAAGTCCTTGCGCGGATTGAAAGATGAATTGCAGGGCAACAGCGACCCAGAGGAAACAGAGGATGAGTAGGCTGTGGTGATGGTCTCCCTTTCCACCCTAATAAGATAATACCCCCTGTCTCTAGCTGAGGACAGGGGGTATTATTGAGCAAAACTTTTACCCCTGAGAATTGCCAGCATAGGCTGCTTGGGTGCCATAGTAAGGCAAGACCGCTTCCCAGGACGAGCGCCCTCCTGCAAGCCATTGTTGATGCCCTAAGGCTATTAAAGCCTGACAGATTTGTTGAGGGTTAATCGATGAAGAGGTGGGTGTGATATGGTGCTGGATTGGTTCCCTAACCAGAATCTGCTGCCACTCCTGGCTGGGGAAACAGCCGATGGGCTGATGAGGGTAGGTTAAGGTTTGCTGATGGGCATCCCAGATAAACAGACCACCATACACTGAACCCCGTTGTCCTGGTATCTCTACGGCGATGCGATCGCCTACATGGATTTTAGAGACCGTCGTTGCATAGGCATAGGCTAGGGCAGCTAGGTTTGAGATTCCAAATAAGGGAATTTGTAAGTGTTGGGCTAACAGTCGCCCCGTGACAACCCCCATCCGAGTCCCGGTAAAACTTCCCGGCCCTTGGGCAACCACGAGCCACTCCAAATCAGACCAAGAGAGAGGCTGCAAAAAAGTGGCAAGATGTTGATGCAAGTATTGGGATATCTCTCGACCAATCTCCCAGGTTTGATATCGCTCCAGGGTATTAAAATCGGTGATCCCTAAGGTGAGAACAGCAGTTGTGGTATCTAGAGCGAGAACAGCCATGAATCGGAAACTTCGTGATAATGATCACCTTCTCATTTTAGAGATCTAAGCGATGATAGGGGCACTAAAAAAGCAAAGCACTTTTGGGCAAAGACTATGGAACGTATTCTGGGTGGAGCGCTAGGAGACTTTAATCTTTACAGTGGCTGGATTATTTGGAATTTATTTCTAGCCCTGATTCCGATGGTCTTGAGTTTTTGGTTATTCCGCCTGCGCCATACTTCGCGATCGCCCCTGTGGTGGGTGGGTCTAATCGTCTTTATTGCCTTCTTACCCAATGCTCCCTATCTGCTCACGGATATTATTCACCTGATTAATGCAACGCGATCGACGTCTTCGGTTTGGGTGGTCACGTTAATCTTTATTCCCCTGCATACCTTCGCCATCTTGACGGGATTTGAAGCCTACGTGATCTCGTTGATCAACCAAGGGCACTATTTAAGGCGACAAGGGGCAGGTCAGTATGTGGTCTGGGCAGAGATCTTTGTGCATATTCTCAGTGCCATTGGTATTTATCTAGGCCGTTTTCAACGGTTTAACAGTTGGGATTTAATCACAAACTTGAAAGGGGTTTTGATTTTCAGTCTCAATGAACTCACCTCTAAATTTCCGTTTGTGGTCATTTTAATCACTATTGTGGTGCTGATCTGTTTGTATTGGATCATGAAGCAAGTTACCCTAGGCATCGTCTTGAGAGTTCAATATGTGCGTAAGCAGCATCGAGAACTCCTGTCTGACCAAGATATGATTTAAATATATATAGTCAAAACTGTTGTAGGAGACAAAATTAGGCAGCTTTGTGGTGAAGATTAAAATCGGTCTGTTGACAAAGCAGATTCCTAATCACGATGCGTTTTATAAGACTGACCTCTAACGTCTGTCTAGTAGTTTGCTGATTTGAGATTATGATGTCAGCAGTTACCTTAGAACCCTGTTGATGAACCCCCCTGACTATCGAGCTAAAAACTTCAAGGATGCCTTTCGGGTTTGTAGTGTGGAGCCGCTGTCTGGGGAGGGGCTGGATCGCTATTATGTCGATTTAGCCCCTGCTCGCAAAACTGAAGCGATCGAAGGGGTGAATACGCTCCTGGATTTTCAGGAAGCAGGGCAATTTTCGACCTTGCTGTTTACGGGACATCGGGGTTGTGGCAAAAGCACTGAACTAAAGCGAATTCAGGAGCAATGGGCCGCTGATTATCGAGTCATTTATCTGGAAGCCAACGAAGAAACCGATATCAATGATGCTGAATATACAGATTTGTATTTAATTGTGATCAAACAAGTTGAGCTTGCCCTGCGTGAGATGGGTGAGCGGTTTGACCTGCAACTCTTGCAAAATTTTGAGTTGTGGTTCAAAGATGTCACGAAGGAAGATGAAAGATCGGTGGAAAGATCGGTGAGTTTGGCTGGAGAGCTTTCTGTAAGAGGGCAAGCTCCATTTCTGGCCAAGCTGTTAGTCAAGCTTTTGGCGCAAATCAAGGGGGCAGAAAAACAGAAAACAGTGATTCGGCAAACGTTACAACGTGATATTTCTCGCCTAAAGGCCGAAATTAATTTATTGCTACGAGATGCCTATGGCAAGATTCAACATAGCTATCCCAAAGGCTTTTTATTGATTTTTGATAATTTAGATCGGGTTCCGCCTGAAGTTGGGACTCATTTGTTTTTTGATTATGCAGCACAACTTCAGGAATTAGATTGCACAATTATTTATACGGTACCGATATCGGTGCTATGTTCTCCTAAAAATATCAGCAATACCTTTGGTGACCCGCACATTGTACCGATGGTGAATATTTATCATCTCGTGCGTGAGAGATGTGACTTGGAGTATAACCAGATCGGTCTTGATGCTATTGCTAGCATCATTGAGCAGCGGGTGGATGTTGATTTGCTGTTTGAGTCACGGAATGAATTGATGTCGCTTGCAATGGCTAGCGGCGGGCATGTGCGCCAACTGATGCAAATGATGCGAACAGCTTGCCAAACAGCGGCAACCCGAAAGCACCACAAAATTCAGGCAGAGGATGTGACGTATGCGATTAACCAACAGCAGTTTAGTTTTGAGCGATTTGTGCCTGATGATCACTACCCACTATTGGTGAAAGTTTGCCTCTCCAAAAATGTCACCAAAGATGAGGTAGGGCAGTTGATGCTGTTTAATACTTCGGTGTTGGAGTATAACGGAAGTGATCGCTGGAATTATCCCAACCCGGTTGTGAAGCAGAGTGCCTTTTTTCAAAAAGCCTTGCCGGACAATTTAAAGCAGACTCCCCTATGACTGCCACGCTGCTAGCTATCTCGCAAAATCACCCGTTTCTGGTGCACAATCAGCCAGAGTTTGCTGAGTTGCTGACGTTTCTAGATTTTGCTGAAGGCTTAACGATTGGGTTTGCAGACGTTAATTTTGCAGCCGATGCAGAGGTACTGATTGAAGCACTGAAAAATCACCCATCTTGTGCTGATATTGGGTTTGAGGTTTTGAATTTCTCAAATCAGCCTGATCTGCGTTTTCTGCGAGACGCTATATTGGAGCGCTTAGCAAAAACGGACTCTAAAGCCAATTTACAACAAAAACGGGTGTTGATTGTGCGGGGGTTAGAGGTAGTCATTGGCAACGATGGGATGAGTGAATATCCCCCGGTTTTGCAAGATTTGAACTTTGTTCGGGATGCCTATCGAACGAGTGTGCCATACCCAATTTTGTTTGTATTGCCGGATTATGCTGTTACCCGGATTGCCAAATATGCGCCGGATTTTTGGGCATGGAGATCGGGTGTTTTTGTATTTAAGATGCAAGCCGAAACCCGTAAAATCTTGAAAAATCAGGTATTTGAAACACCAGGTCCTTTCATTGCTTCTCAAGAGAACCAAGCCCAAATTGATCAACTCCAGCGGTTGCTGATGGAATATCACCCTGCTGGACAAGCCATTGCCCCCGAAAATTTAGGCATTTGTGCAGACTTACATTACAAACTAGGGCAAGCCTATCTCACCCAACGACAAACGAATAAAGCGGTCTGCTATCTCCAAGAAACTCTGAAGCTAGCCACCCAGCGACGCGATCAAGTTTTGGAGCAGAGCGTGTACCGTCTATTGGGTGATGCTTATCGGCAAGCCCGACAATTCGATGAAGCTATTGCTGCTTATCAAACTTCTCAGCACTTAGCTGAGGTGATGGGTAACTCAAAGCGAATAGCCACTGCGTTGTTTAACTTAGGGACTGTAGCACTGGAGCAACGGCAGTTTGAGCAAGCGAGAGACTCCTATCAAGCTTGTCTAAAGCTTGAAGAAGATGAAGAAGATCGCTACAATCAGGCCAGCACCTACCACCAGTTGGGCAGTGTGGCGCAGGAACTACGCGATTATGAGCAGGCCAAAGACTTCTATCACCAAGCTCTGCAAATCTGTAGCGAATTTAGCGATCGCTACAATCAGGCCAGAACCTATTTTCAGTTAGGTAAAGTCGCCGAAGCATTAGGTGAGATCGAAGATGCCAAAGCCTATTATTTGCAAGACTTAGAAATCACCCTTGAGTTTAATGATGAAAAGGGTTTAAGCATCTCAAACCGAAATATTGCTCGGTTTTATCAGGCAAACCAGGATGAAGACTTTTTGGCTCAGGTAGCTGCGTTGTTGAGGATAAGCTCAGAAGTGTTGAAGCAAGCAATGCAAACAGAATGCGGGTTGGGGTGTTAGTGAAGTTTTTGTGATAAATTGCGTGGTCGTAAATTTTGTCTATCGCTACTGATCAAAGCGGTTAGCCTGCTCTAGGTTCCTGGTGGAGGTGCAACCGAAAGGATATTTGTAAGATGCAGAAAATAAATGTCAAAATAGGAAGTCAGCAAAGGTGTAAACGGGGAGGATGAGCCATGCCTTTGGAACGTAGGTTGTCTCGTGATACCTTCTTGCAAACTGAGATTGTGGAATTAAAACAGCTTTGCCTCACGCCTGATCGCGTCTATCAACCTGGGCGTTATGTTGCCAGTGAACTTCCAGATACAGCTTTCACAATGGGTTTGGTCGAACGTGTTGCTATTGTCCCGGATCAAGAACCCGACACTCAATAGGTGTATGACTCAACAGGGATAAAAATTGTCTCCTTTAAAAGCAAAAAAACGTTAACTTAAGGGCAAAGGCTATATGTCAGAGCCAGAAACCGAGAGTTTGTAGTTACCAGAATTGCAATCTTCTTAAGATTTAAATGTCTGTGTAAACTTGCCGTTTGTTGTGAGAGGAACACTATGTCTACTGCTATTATTCAAAATTTTGGCCAAATTGTTGACAATCCCATTTTGCTGGATCAGTCTACGACCGAACCCATCTGCGAAGGGATGAATACAGTTCTGGCGAGTTTTCAGGCGTTGTACTTGCAATACCAAAAACACCACTTTGTGGTAGAAGGTGCCGAGTTCTATCAACTCCATAATTTTTTCCAGGAGTGCGCAGAGGCTACGAAGAGCCATGTTCATGATTTAGGTGAGCGTCTCAATGGGTTAGGCGGTGTACCCGTTGCCAGTTTTAGTAAGCTGGCTGAATTATGCTGCTTTTCACCGGAAGCGGATGGCACCTATAGTTGCCGGACAATGGTTGAGCATGATCTGACTGCTGAACAAGGCCTGATCAAATTGCTCCGCAGTCAAGCGGCTCAGGCTGAAAGCCTTGGCGATCGCGGCACGCGCTACCTGTATGAAGAAATGCTTTTAAAAACAGAAGAGCGAGCCTATCATTTAGCCCATTTTTTGGCAGCGGATACCCTGGTTATGGCTTAGAGGTTGGGGTCATGGTTTTTTAGTGGCGATCGCTAACTTCGCACCTTCTACCTTGCGAATTTGATCCATCACTGCCACCACTTGACCATGTTCCACCTTCTCATCAGCATTGATAATTACCGTAACTTTCTGATTATCCTCAACCAAACTGCGAACTTCCCCCTCTAGCTCACTCACCTCAATCGGTTGACGATTGAGAGCCACTTCTCCTTGGGGATCAACTGTGACCGTCACCTTGGTAGAGACTTGCGGTTTGGCAGTGGTGGCCTTAGGCAAATTGACGGGCAACCCTTCACTGCGATTGAGAAACAGTGAGGCAATGATAAAAAACGACAAAATCGCAAAAGTGACATCAATCATCGAGACGATGTTGATTTGAGGGATGACTTCTGGTTCATCGGGTAATCGCATGGACTACCTCCTGGCGTTCATAGCGCCGACGATACAACAGCTCTAGCTGACCGCCATATTCCTGGATAAATCCCATTTGCCGTTGATACATCCCCCGAAACGCATTGGCAAACACTAAGGTGCTAACAGCAATCACTAAACCCGTCGCTGTGGTAATTAGCGCTTCACTAATCCCGCCTGTCACTTCAGTGGCTTGAGAGCCACCAATATTTCCCAAAGACAGGGAAGAGAAAGAGGTCATTAACCCCGTGACCGTTCCCAATAACCCCAATAAGGGTGAGACGGTGATAATGGTTTCCAAGAGGGTGTTAAACCGCTTTAAAGAAGGTAATTCTGCTTGGGCTTCGCTTTCTAAGGCTAAGCGAAACTCTTCTGGCGTAGGCTCCTCTAGCTCTAGGGCTGCTAGAAAAATTCGAGCCATGGGAAAGCGCACATCCTCCTGGAGCTGGTTGATGGCGCTCAGGGCATCTCCACTTTGATACAAAGACAAGACCGTCCGCACCAGCCGCCCTTGGCGGCGATTGATTCGAGACCAAAACATCAGGCGTTCTACGATTAATGCGATCGCCAAAACTGAACACCCCAGTAGCGGGATCATCACCACTCCCCCAGCTACCAGAAATTGAATAATTGCTTGCATTCTCTACTCCACTGTCACTACGAAATCGAATCATGGGTCTATAGACCTTTGCTTTGCACCCTTACAGTTGAGTTGGGATTACCTATGTCTTCTGCTAAGTGCCCCCTCGTTAGGTGGGTGGGCTACAGACTGAATAAACGCAACTAGTAGCAATATGGATCTAAGCAAGAGTATCTAAACTTAATGATATTACTTCTCAAATATTATCCCATTGGTAGCATTTGACAAAATAGCAGATCAAGTCAAGCTGACCTGAAGAAAAAATTAATCCCTATATAAGGATAAGGATTGCAAACATAGATAGCCATAGGCAAAGCTTTAAAATCATCTAAATGACTATCATCTGAGCTAGTAAGTGTTGTATAGTATTAAAAATATTTTCTCAATAACTAATGGGTATCTATAGCACTGCTGTTCAGCAACGCAACGCTGAAACTAAACTTCTCAAAAAGATTTTGGCCTTCAGTCTGCCCGGTTCTCTAGTTCTGCATGGCTTAGTCTTGGGGTTTGGACTCAGTGTCATAGGACGGCCTCAACCAGAGCCTGTTGCCGAAGAATCCATTGAAATTGCAGTGGTAGATGTTCCTGAAGAGGTTGTTGAGGAACCCCCCATCCTAGAAGAACCTGAGTTGGTGGAACCAGAACCTGTAGAGGAACCTGAGGCAATAGAAACCGTGCCCCCGGAAGAGGTTCCACCCGAAGAAGCTGTTGATGTGGCCACGGCACCGGAACTCGCAAAGCCCTTAGAACCCTTAGAACCAGAATCCGCACCAGAAAGCCCAGAATCTCCTGCACCATCTGCACCAGAGGAACAAGCCAACCCTCTGACCTCCAATGATCAAGACGCTACAGAGACAGCGCCAGCGCCCAAGCTGAACCTGAGAGACCTCTTTAATACTGCACTCAAATCACCTACGGATAATGGAACCCAGCCCGGTTCAAAAACGGGGGTGCCTGGTAGTCGAGGCAACAAACCAGGTACACCCCCAAGCTCTAAAAAACAAGTGGCAGTTGGAACCCAATCCTCTCCCCCTTCTGAGCAACCCAAACGCAAACGGAGCAAACTTAAAGGCATTGGCTACGAAAAAGACAAAAATACCAAGACAACAGCAGGACTACGAGAACGGTTTATTCCAATCTATAAAGATGGCAAGCTCGTAGACCTACAACAAGAGAAATCTACAGGTGACCCTGAGCTAGATCGTGCTATTGCCAAAGATAAGGAAAAGTTATTCGATCAGGTTAAGAAACAGATAGAGCGCTTGCCTGAAGGTGAGCGCAATAGACCCATCAAACTCAAGTTTGAACAAAGTAGTGATTTGACGGCAGAAGAACAAGAACAAGTCCGTAAGAACGAAGCCATCTCAGCACAGCGTGAACAAGAGAGAGCGGCTGCAAAAGCCCGAAACCGACAAGCTGCACCCACTCCCGTTGGTGGCTTAGACACGCCCTCAAATACTTCGGCTGCCCCTGCCCCGACCCCAGCCCCAGTAACTACTCCGGCTCCAGAATCTACCCCTGCATCTGATTTAGAGCCAACTCCGGCTCCTGTTCTAGCTCCGACTCCAGCTCCAACTGCGACCCCTGTTCCAGCCCCAGTACCTACTCCGGCTCCAGCTCCAGCCCCGGCTCCAGATCCAGTTTATGAGCCACCACTAGCTCCAGCTCCGGTTCCGGCTCCGGTTTATGAGCCACCGCCAGCCCCTGCTCCAGTTTATGAACCGCCACTACCAGAGCCTGTTGCACCTCCTCCTGCGGAGTAGCTATCTACAAAGATCAGGGTTCAAGGTTTTTGCCTTTTACCTATTTACTTACTAGTTTCTGCCCCACCAATTTCAATGGTGTCTTTCACTTGTAGCTTACCTCGCTCATCAATCGTCCAAACATCATAACTACCAACCACATCCCCTTGTGGATTGAGATCGACTCTACCACTAGCGCCTTGGTAGTTGATCGATTGACCCGCACGCAGCAAGGCTAAGGCTGCACACACATCCGTTACTTCTTGACCCGGAGGATTGGCCACAACTTGCAATTGGCTCTGCAATGCGGAGCCAGTAGTTTCTTTGGCAGCTTCGGCTGCTAGGACTAGTAGTGCGACAGCATCCCAAGTATTGGGGTCAAAGACGGCGGGTTCCCGCTTAAACACCTGACGGTAGCGTTTTTGGAACGCCTCTAACGCAGGACCTCCGGCGCTGGGAGATGTACCTAGTATCCCAGTTACAATAAATTTCCCTTGGGTATCTTTCCCCACCAGCTTGGCAATGTTGGCTTCTTTCATCCCATCTGTGGTGATAATTTGGGTCTTTCCGTCTAGGAATCCTAGCTCTTGTGCTGATTTAAGAATTAAACTGCCCGTTTCTGGATAAGCAACCAGCAAAACAGCATCAGGCTCACCCGCAAACACTTTTTTGATTTCTGAGTCAAAGGTGGATGTATTGGGATCATACAGGCTGGGGCTGGCTTCATTGGTTACGGTACCCCCTAAAGCTTGGAAGGCTAGGATAAAGGCGGTCACTAGCCCGTTCCCATAGTCATTGTTGATGGCTAAGATGGCGACGGACTTGAATCCTTTTTGATGGGCAAGTTGGGCTAAAGCCTGACTTTGAAAGGTATCTGGTGGTGCTGTTCTAGCCCAAAATCCTTTAAATTCTCCTCTGTTAGCCCGTTCAGTGAAGATAGGGCTGGTACTCGCTGGAGAAATTTGCATCACTTGGTTACGAACGGCAATAGCAACAGCGGCACTTGATGCGGCACTTGATGCAGCACCAACCACACCAACGACTCGGTCAACTTCTACTAGTTTGGTCATTGCTTGGGTTGCTTGAGCTGGATCGGTTTGGTCATCTGCACTTACTAAGGTCACGGGTTGCCCCAGCACACCATTACAGTCATTCACAGTCTTGACGAGCAAGTTAGCCGTTTCTTGCATAGGGGTGCCGTAGGCTGATAAATCACCTGTAATCGGCAACAATGTTCCAATTTTCAGGGACTTCTTTTGAGGTGAAGTTTGGGTCACCTGACAACTGGTGATCAGACAACACGCAGCCAATATACTCCCACAAACCAGACGTTGACCTCTCATCACCAACCTCCTTTATCACCGCAGCAATTACAGGTGTAACCCCCTAAATTTAATCTTACGCTGAGTAGACTTGCTGTCAGCCTCCCATCTATAAACCTTTATCAAGGCTCTGTTCAGGGTAATGGTCAACAGTAATGCCATCAAAATAGACGAGTCTTCTCCTCTGTTGGAAGCCAAGATTCACCACTTTTTCACTGACTTTTTGTAACTATATATACAGTTTTTATAATTAGGTTATCCCCATAGAGGATCAGCGAATATGAAACTCAAAGCGATTACTGCTTTCGGCCTTGGATTATCTTTGTTGCTTACAACATCCAGTGCCCTAGCGCAATCTAGCCCTGACGCTATGCCTGCAGAAAGTCCCACTCCCGGAGAAACAACGACACCAGAAGCAGCCCCCGAACCGGAAGCTGCACCAGCAGAAGAAACAACTACCCCCGAAAGTACAACTACTCCAGATTCTTCTAGTCCAGATAGTAGCGTGGGTGCTGCTGATTCTGGGGAAACGAAGCTAGTGGCTTGTGGTCCGAATGGAGCCGCCTCCATCGTCATGGAAGTTCGTCCCGGCTGTCATGAATTAAAGGTCAATTCTCCGCCTAGAGTCGAATAACATTCCCACTGCATCACAGCCTTGTCATCAAAGCCTTAGTCTTAGGAACTAAGGCTTTGATTTATAAGAGAAGTTTTCAAGAAAATAGATTATTTCCCCTTTTTTTAGACTGAGATGGTCTTTATTCATCACCTAATAACTTGTAGTCCATCACTCACAATATTTCTTTAAATATTGAGAAACAGATTTTGCTATAAGTTCTTTGTAAAAAATAATCAATCAATTCAATTGTGATTCTAAGAAAACTCTAATTTCTTCCCTGGTAAAAATTTGCTAGGGTGGGAGAGAGTAAGAGATTTTTGGGTGGTTTTGGACTAACCTATCCTCAAAGATCGATGAACTAGCAAGTTAATGAATTACATACTTTACTGAGCAAGGGGTATGATGACCATGAATGTTCAAGATATTTATCAATATTTCAAGACCCCCCCTCCTATCTACATCACTAAAGAAGTTGCTGTTTGCTACATTCTCTGTGTATTAATCGAAAAGGGGGATTCCTATGGTACGGCTCTGCTCAAGGATATTCGAGCCAATCATCCCCCTTATCGGATTTCCGATACCGTGTTATATGCTGCCCTCAACTTCTTGATTGATGAACAGATGCTGAGTGGATATTGGCAGAATGAGGCAGGCCGAGGCCGACCGCGACGAATGTACCAAATTGCTGAAGGTAAAGAAGAAGACGCGAAAAAACTTGCCCAATTGTGGCAAAAGTTTTTGGGTGCTGATTCTGAAGCAGTTAAATCTGTGGCACTTTAATTTTTGGCACATACCCAGGGGGATTTAGAACTCTTAATCTAAGCTCATCCATGGCTGGAACTATCCCAGGTTCCAGTCGTCTCAGGTTGAACATGAAAGTATTTCAGCAATTCATCCCTAAAATGACTTGACACTAGGGTGATCGATGCTAAGGTTTTACTTTACGAGACTACATACTCAAGTCAAATCGTCAATTGTTTGAGTCTATCAACATCGGGATTGCTTTCACTCACAAATGTTCAACTTCCTGAGTAATGAGAGAGGAGTTATGAAAGGATTAATTCGCTGGGGTTTGGTCTTTAGCTTAGCTGGAGGGGGTTTTGTCGGTACTTCTTTGCTGCAGCAACCGCTGCGATCGCAATTCCTGAGGCTGAAGCTGTCAAGCGCCTAGAAACCATTCCCGCCTTTGCAGTGACCGATGACAAAGGAGCGCCCGTGTTAGCGGCGGTTCCAAATCCTAAGGATAAGTCGAAAAAGATTCAAGTTGCCACCTTCTTTATGAGTCAAACCGATGCTCAAAAGCTGGTTGACAACCTCAAAGCCAATAAACCTGAGCTAGGGAAAGCTGCGAAAGTGACGCTCTTGTCGTTGCGAGATGCTTACGAAATTACCAAGAAGAATAAAGACAAGCAAGAACAATTGGTCTTTCAATTTATCCCCACCCAAGAGCAGGTGGATTATGCCAAGGCCATCCTCAAGGAAAGTGGCCAAGAGGTCAAGCAGTTTAATGGGGTACCCATGTTTTTTGCCGTGGGGGGTAAAGAGAAAGGGTTATTAACCATTGAGCAAGGTAAAAATAAAGTCATTCCCTTTTACTTTCGCAAACAGGATTTGCAGGGGATGATCGATGAGCTGAAAAAGCAGAAAAGTGAACTGAGTGCTACAACAAAGATTCAAGTCACCTCTTTAGATCGATTAGTGAGTTCTTTGTTAAAAGCAGAAGCAGACACCGCTGGCCAAATTATGCTTGTTCCTGACCGAAGTGCCCTGGAATATGCTCTCCAGGAACAGAAGAAAAATGGTGCTCAACCCTCTAATTCCCAGACACCCAAAGAGCAACCTAAGTCCAAATAGCTTAGCCGCTATCCCAGTTGCGACTCATAGCTTTTGGCAATGGCGCAGTCAAGCGATCGCAGATCTGTCTCAACACTGTCAGACGCGATCGTATTTTGCTGAGCTGAGGAAAGAGCTAGATTGGCTGCTCTTAGAGGTCAGCAATCTCAGCGCCCTCGATCTACGCCTAGAAAGGGTTACCCCTGAGTCCGTCCACCTGCAACTGCCGTTTGAGGAACTGAAATGGCTCTGGCAGCGGCGTCTGCAACAGCGAGTCCCCGTACAGCATTTAACGGGTACTGTTCATTGGCGTCAGTTTCACCTGCAAATATCGCAGGCAGTGCTGATTCCTCGACCCGAAACGGAGTTGCTGATTGATCTCGCCCTTGCCACCGAGCCACCGTTGTCCCTGTCGGGCACAACCGATTTGTGGGCTGATTTAGGGACGGGCAGTGGTGTGATCGCCTTAGGATTAGCCACGGCTTTTCCTGAGGCCGCCATTCATGCCATTGATTGCAGTGCGACAGCCCTAGCCATTGCCGAAGTCAATCGTTTGACTTACCACTTACAAGATCGAATTCACTTTCATCTGGGGCATTGGTTTGAGCCTTTACGGGGGCTAGAAGGTCAATTCAGGGGCATTGTTAGCAATCCGCCCTATATCCCCACGGATATCCTGCCCAGCTTAGAGCCGGAAGTGTTTGAGCATGAACCTCACCTGGCCTTAGATGGTGGCACGGATGGATTGGATACGATTCGAGAGATTATTGCGATCTCCCCCATTTATCTGCACTCAGGGGGTGTCTTGCTCCTAGAAATGATGAGGGGCCAAGATCATCAGGTTACAACCCTGCTGCAAAGCCAAGGTCACTATTCGCAGATTCAAATTCATCCAGACCTAGCTGGCATTAACCGATTTGCCATAGCCTACCGAATATAGGCTACGGTGAATAGTATGACTATTTTGGCACAACTGCGGCAAGACTACGCCCGTTTCCCGGAGGATCAATCCTTTGATCTGTACGCGGAGGATGTCTATTTCCAAGATCCCCTCAATCGGTTTTGCGGTGTCACCCGCTATCGGCAAATGATTGGCTTTATCCAGAAATGGTTTATCAATACCCGCATGGATGTCCACAGCCTTGAACAACAAGGCAATCAGATTCATAGCCGTTGGACCTTATCCTGGCAAGCTCCTTTACCCTGGCAACCACACATGGCGATTACGGGTCGCAGTGAGTTGACATTAAATGAATCAGGTCTGGTCTGTAGTCACATTGACTATTGGGATTGCTCACGACTGTCGGTCTTTAAACAACTGTTTTTCCCGGTCTCATCGTCTAGGCTTGAATAGACTGAATGTTACGGGGTTAAAAAGCAGGTTATGGAAATCGGTGTTCCTAAGGAAATTAAGGATCAAGAATTTCGCGTCGGGTTGAGTCCTGCCAGTGCCCAAGCCCTAGGTCAACAAGGCCATCAAGTCTTTGTGGAAACAGGTGCAGGGGTGGGGGCGGGCTTTCCTGATGCTGACTATGAACAAGTCGGAGCAACGGTGGTGACAGAGGCGGTTCACGCCTGGAATCGTGAATTGGTGATCAAAGTCAAGGAACCCCTCCTGGCTGAATATGACCTATTGCAAGCGGGGCAGATTTTATTCACCTATTTGCACCTCGCCGCTGATCGCACCTTAACAGAACGCTTAATGGCATCGGGGGTGAGTGCAATCGCCTATGAAACCGTCGAGATCAATGTGGGCGATCGCAGTGCATTGCCCCTGCTAACACCCATGAGCGTGATTGCAGGTCGTCTCTCCATTCAGTTTGGGGCACACTTTCTAGAGCGCCAGCAGGGCGGACGGGGAGTTTTACTAGGGGGAATTCCGGGCGTCAAACCAGGAAAAGTTGTCATTGTCGGTGGCGGTGTAGTCGGGACGGAAGCGGCTCGAATGGCCATTGGCATGGGAGCCCAGGTCACAATTTTGGATATCAATGTCGAACGGCTTACCTATCTAGAAACGCTCTTTGGTTCTCGGATTGAACTGCTGTATAGCAATGCCCAACACCTCGCTGAAGGGGTACCCACCGCAGACTTATTGGTAGGAGCCGTCCTTGTTCCTGGCAAACGTGCTCCCATCCTCGTGTCCCGCCAGTTAGTTCAGCAAATGGCTTCTGGCTCCGTGATTGTCGATGTGGCCGTAGATCAAGGCGGTTGTGTGGAAACCCTGTTTACCACCTCCCATACGGATCCGGTCTATATCGCCGAAGGGGTTCTCCACTATGGTGTACCGAATATGCCGGGAGCTGTGCCATGGACAGCAACACAAGCCCTCAATCACAGTACTTTCCCCTTTGTCGCCCAACTGGCCAACCAAGGCTTGGCAGCCCTCGATCAGGATGCGGCCTTAAAAAAAGGATTGAATGTACATCGCCACCGTTTGGTACACCCTGCGATTCAACAGGTCTTTCCTGACTTGGTGGCTTGAGCCAACCACTAGACTTTGATCTGAAGAGTACAAGACCTGATTGCCTGACACAACTCAATACAGTTCGGATAAATCAATTTGGTCATTTTTCAAGTGCTGAAAGCCCTTTTTCCTGTTTATGCTATTGAAATTATTCTCAATAGTGAACTTAACCGAACGGTATTGGGACGAGAAGATGAGGCAACCTGGCATCAGATTATGAAGCTGTTGGCAGAAGATTGAAGTGACCCCCTGATCTTGGACAGTAAAATCAGGGGGTCACTTCACACAGAACAAGGAATTTTCCAGCACTCGTCGCATCTTTGTCGAGCATATGATCCCCTTAGTGCGGATTTTCCGAGTTGCCCAAGAGCGATTCCGTCTACGTCATGACACTTATGAACAAGTGATTCTCACCTTTTGTGGCTTAGTTCGATTGCGATTGGGCTTGATTGTTTTGCCCGGTTTATCTCAGTCTTAAAGGGGGATGATGCCATGAATTAGCCGACGCTATCTTTTGGGGCTAAACTAACAGAAACTATCTGCGACCCCCATTCTGTCGTTGAGTCTCCTGTCAGAGCAACCACGCTCAAAACCAGACACACTATAGGCTGTAAGTTTTCAGACAAGTCTTTTGTGAGGTGGGCGAACACTTCCATACCCTCAACTCTGGCAAACCCAGCGAGAGAGTCAGTTGGATCTCAGCACTCAAGCAAAGTCAATTGTTTGCACCGATGACATTTGAAGGGTCATTACAAGGCAATCATGATTTGTTTGAGATGTGGTTGGGGGAGTGCCTCATCCCACGATTAACCCCTGGGGATGTCATCGTGATTGACAATGCCAGTTTTCACCATTCTCAAGCCATTGAAGAGAGGGTGGCAGAGGCTGGATGCGAAATTTGGTATCTGCCTGCATATTCTCCAGACCTAAACAAGATCAAGCACTGGTGGGTGGTTTGTGCTCAAAAACTGGATGAAGCAGCGGTGGAAAGAATTTGATAATTGCCGCGATTGTGTAGATGCCGCATTCAAAAACTGTCCTAACGTATGTCCGTAGTGCTATAGAACACTCCATCCATGATTTGTCGTTTGCTCCATTTGGGCGGGCGGGTTTGCTTTCGCTTGGGAAACAGTGGCTCAATCACTGCCCACTCTGCATCACTTAAACTACTGGTGTATGACATTTTTGACCCATTATAGCTTTTCTATAAGATCCCAAATGGGTTCTATAGAGCGATCAACCCTTAAGCTTGATCCTCCTGAGCACACTACTATTTGTCTAAACTCCAGAAAGGAACATTGTCAACTAATATGAAGTTAAACCCTTCAACAGGGCTGATGATCAGCAGCAAAACCTGTACTCAGGTGATTCCCTCATCTAGTGTAGCGGTTGGGTTGGTGATGGCCTTGTTGGAGAACTGTTTATTGTCTTAAGCCAACATCCGGAATGAGATCATCTTCCGAGCCTCCCCTTGAACAACTTGAATCTGTAGTTCAGTCAGATGCTTTACTACAACTGCTACTCTTTGTGGATAAGCGTGCCACGGCCAAAGAGCAAATCCAGAAAATTTCTCAGTATTTAGAGACCCTAGAACCTCAATGCGATTTTGAGTTACATGTGGTTGAGGTGGCTGAACAGCCCTATTTGGTTGAACATTACAAGCTGGTGGCTACACCAGCCTTGGTTAAAATTCGGCCAGAACCCAGGCATATTCTGGCAGGAAGTAACTTAGTTTCTCAATTAGAAGAATGTTGGCCCTATTGGCAACATTCCTTATCGACCCATGACCTTCTTGAGGATCAGCAATCTACCCCCACAGATAAGACATCCTTTGCTGATGCAGCCCAACTGATGCAGCTTGCCGATGAAATGTTTCGGTTGCGGCAAAACAATGAAGCCTTGCAGGATCAATTGAAGTTCAAAGACCGGATGATTGCCATGCTCGCTCACGATCTGCGTAACCCCCTGACAGCGGCTGCGATCGCCTTAGAAACCCTAACAAGTCAGTGGGAAGGAGATCATGCAACCCTCCAAACCTTTCCCCCTGAATTAATTCAGCGATTGACCAAGCATGCCCAAGAGCAGACCCAAATCATTGAGCGGATGATTAGAAATTTGCTAGAGGCATTTCAAGGTAAGGATCCAGACTTCAATATTCATCCCAAACGACTAGATTTAGGGAGTTTGTGCCAAGAAAGCTTATTAAGAGTTCAAAATACCCTTAAAGCAAAATCCCAAGTCCTTAAGAGTGATATTCCACCTGATTTGCCCTATATCCATGCAGATGTTGATCAAGTCCAGCAAGTGATTTTGAATCTTCTTGATAACGCCATGAAATATACCCCCGAAGAAGGGATTATCCAACTATCTGTCCTGCATCGCACCACGCAAAAGGTACAAGTCAGTATTTGTGATAATGGCTTAGGCATTCCCTTGGAAAAACAACAATACATTTTTGACAACCAGTACCGCCTAGCACGGGATCAAGATCAAGCTGGCTACGGTATGGGCTTAGCCTTGTGTAAGCGGATTATTGGTAGCCATTATGGTGAAATTTGGGTAGATTCTGCGCCTAATCAAGGCAGTTGTTTTCACTTTACCCTGCCCGTTTACCGCTAGGATGGGGATCCTCCAAGTATCCTCTGACGAGGCAATTATTCATGTTTTCCAAGATAGTTATAAAATTTTATAGATTTTAGGAGAGTAGTGAGCCAAGACCATAGTAGGCTGAAATCAATGCATCGTTTGCAAATTCAATAAGGTAAAAGATTCATGGTTCAACGTGGTTCTAAGGTTAGAATTCTCCGTCCGGAGTCTTATTGGTATCGTGAAATTGGCACCGTTGCCTCAGTTGATCAAAGCGGTATTAAATATCCTGCGATTGTTCGATTTGAGACTTGCAACTACGCTGGTATCAGTGGTACTGCGGTTGGTATTAATACCAGTAACTTCGGGCTTCATGAACTAGAGGAGGTGGAGGCTCCCAAAGGCGGGAGTAAGGCTCCCGCCGCCAAAGCAGCAGCCCCTAAAGCAGCAGCCCCTACAGGCGAAACCAAGTCTGAAGGTGACGGCTGATTCGCTTTATCGCTTCTGCAAATTGAGCAAGCATAGAGGGTCTGTTTAGGTGCCTGAGCTACCTGAAGTTGAAACAGTGCGCTTAGGTTTAGAACAGGCCACTGTTGGCGTGACAGTTGTGGGTGGGACTGTACTGTATCCTCGTGCAATTGCCCACCCTCTCTCGTCACAAGCATTTGTAGAAGGTCTGCAGAATGTCACCTTCCTATCTTGGCAACGGCGGGGCAAGTACTTGCTAGGTCAATGGGTTGGCGTCTCTGACAGTTCTAACAATCCCTGTGGTTGGCTAGGGGTTCATCTACGAATGAGTGGTCAACTCCTCTGGTTAAAATCTGATGAAGCGGTGCACAAACATACGCGTGTCCGCCTTTTTTTTGAGAAAAATCGTGAATTGCGCTTCGTGGATCAACGGACGTTTGGTCAAATGTGGTGGGTTGCTCCCAGTGAAGCACTAGAAGAGGTGATTAGCGGTTTGCAGCGTCTGGGCCCAGAACCTTTTTCGAGGGGTTTCTCGGTTGACTATTTATCACAAGCCTTGCAGTCCCGTCAGCGATCAGTCAAAAGTGCTCTGTTGGATCAGTCTGTAGTGGCTGGACTAGGGAACATTTATGCAGATGAAGCCTTATTCTTGAGTGGAATTTGTCCCACCACACCCTGTTGTCAGCTTGCGCTTGATGATCTTCAACGGTTGAAAAGTGCGATCATTAGGGTGTTGTCCACTAGCCTCATATCTGGAGGCACGACCTTCAGTGATTTTCGAAATGTTAAGGGTGTTAATGGCAACTATGGAGGAATAGCCTGGGTCTATGGACGTCAAGGACAACCCTGTCGAACCTGTAACACTGTAATTAAACGTATCAAATTGGTCGGTCGTTCCACCCATTTTTGTCCTCAATGTCAGTCTCCTGCCAAATAAAGGAGGCGTTGGATCCCTGCTGCATCGTTATCCTAAAATCAGATTTTGTCTACACAACCTACAGCGTACAGAAAATCCGCCACAATTTCTGAAAAACTTTGAGTATCTGACTTATTATGGATAAGCTAGCTAAAAGTGGATGTTCGCTATAGGCAAGCATGCTGGTGTAGCTCAGTTGGTAGAGCAGCTGATTTGTAATCAGCCGGTCGCATGTTCGAGTCATGTCACCAGCTTTTAAGAGGAATAAGCATTTCACATTTCAGGCAAGGTTTTCGAGCTTTGCCTGATTCTGCTTTTGTACGTTGCGTTGGACATTGTTAGACATGATTAGGTCAATTTAGAGCCAAGATTGAGATAAAGGGTACACTAGATCTAGAGCAGGTGACTTATTTATCTCAATTGCCATGTACTCTCGAAACCGCAAAAAGTCTAAGGCAGGTAGCGCTCAGATTAGGAGCAGCAATGGCCGTCTACAGCTTGTTTTTACGTTTGAAGGAAAGCGGTATTTTGTGTCAACGGGGTTGAGCGATATGCCTTACAACCGAAAACAAGCTCAGGATAAAGCTCTAGAGGTCGAACGAGATATTGCCTATGGCGAGTTCGATCCTGAAAACCTTGATAAGTATAAGATCAGGGCTGCTGTAGCGATGGCTGACCCGATTACTACAATCCCTATCTCAACGACTGATCTGCCAGGACTATGGAAGCGCTATACCAAGGCGAAATCATCTGGAAAGTCGCCAGCAACGGTCAGGATGTATGGTTGGGTTGCGAATCATCTTGAGCGGTGTCCCTATAAGTTACCCAGTCAGAATCAAGCCATTTTTGATTGGCTGAGCGCGAATGTCCCGGCTAACTCTGCAAGACGGGTGTTGATGCACCTTTCTGCTTGCTGTAAGTGGGCGAAGAAGTCTGGTTTGCTAGATGCTAACCCTTTTGAGGGTAGTGCCTCTGAGGTGAAGGTCAAAAAGACGGGGACGGAGGACGACGAGATTAATCCGTTTACCAGAGAGGAGCGCGATCGCATTATTGAATCGTTCAAATGCAATCGTTATTACAAGCATTACGCTCCTTTGGTTGAGTTTCTCTTTTTCACAGGGTGCAGACCGTCAGAGGCGATCGCCTTGCAGTGGAAACACGTCAACCATACTGCGATTACATTTGAGCAGGTTTTTATCTATACAGGGAAGGGGTTTGTCCTTAAGGATGGTCTCAAAACCCAGCAGTCTCGACGGTTCCCGATTAATACTCAGCTTGAGAGACTGTTAAACGAAATTAAAGCGGATGGTTGTAATGCTAATTCACTGGTGTTTCCGAGTCCTGATGGAAAATTTATCGACTGGCACAACTTCAATAATCGAGCGTGGAAAGCGGTGCTGAAGTCTTTATCTAATGTAGAGTACCGCAACCCTTATCAGACAAGGCATACCTTTTGTAGCCTTTACAGGGAGGCAAATATTTCTTCCATTCAGTTGGCGAAATGGGTTGGCAATTCGGCTCAGATGATCGATCGGGTGTATGCAAAACCTGTCGATCTGATTGCAGTTCCTGAACTCTAAAATTTTTTAGGATGCTTTTCTCGTGTATTTTCGACGCGGTTGAGTTTGGCCGGAAGGTAGGGAGTTGAAAAAATTGGCGATCGCCCGATCGTGGTTGACGGTGTGCATGCGATTCGCTGCCCAGTCCTTCAGCAGTTCTACGTTGTAACGAACGCAGCGACTTGAGAAGTGCGTCCAGTGGATGCCTTCTATGAGTTGGTTGGTTAGGCGAAGTTTTTTGAGGGTAGATTCCGATACTCCTAAGATTTTGGTAGCTTCATGTTTATTGCACCAGACGGATGGCTGAGTCTCAGTCGCTTTCTTCGTCATACTTGCGTTCTCCTAATCAGTCTTAAATCGCTGCGTTGGTATTGATGGGTGATGGCCCAGTCTTTACCCTTCACATTCACCCATCCGGGTTTATCTCGCGGAAAGCCGATAACCTCAACGTGTCTGCTTGCGAAATACCCCGTCAGGATTTCCACCCAGTCCCCCACTTTGAGAGGCATCGATGCTCCAGAAGATGGAGCGCCTGTGTGACGAATGGGATAATCAAGTGCTTTTTCTCCTTGCCCTGTCTGGCTTTGATGCACTTGACCATTTTGAACCAGATCGCGATCAAGTGCTTTTTGGCCTTGCTGTGACTGGGTTTGAAGCACTTGATCATCGTCAATCGGGTCACACAGGTAAACTTTTTGCGGGTCATCCCACCTTTGGATCCAGCAATCGGGACTTGTCGGGTTTCTTCTAAAATGTGGCCTTGTCGCCACAAGCGTTTGACCAGTCTGCGGAGATGGGCTTCGCTGCTGCTGAACTGTAAGGCCAGCTCTTCAACCTCAAAGGGGGTTCCGGGCGATCGCCCAAAGTGCTCTAACAATCTCGCCTCCAGATTACCTTGACCGTTAGGTGTGCTTTGGTGTTCGCCGTGGTAGACCACTACGCATTCATCCGGGTCAAAGCCGAGCCGATCGCAAATTTACCGGAACAACGGCTACGGGATTTTTCGATGCTCCAAATGCGGCGATCATGGGACGTATGGTTTGGGTGGGTCGGAAGTTGAGTGTTTGAGGGCGTTTAGGTTAGCGAAGGCTTACATTATGGGGGTTAGGAGTCTAGATTAGACTAAGACTGTTAGCCATGCTAAATAAGGGGTTTGGGAGATGAATGCCTACAAAATTGAGACGATCTTGTCTGAAGATGGAGCTTTGATGTTGAAGGATCTGCCGTTGCATGCCAGCGAGGCGGTTGAGGTGATTATTTTGGAGCGATCGCAGCGCCAGCTAAAGAAGTTGATAATACAGCCAGCCCAATCTTACTCAACCCCAACTTCGTTCAAACACTCTTCAACTAGGGCATCTGCATCCGGATTGCAACATACCAATAGTCCCTAAGCCCTGGCTGGATTTGCCGTTCTGTGACGTGGACGCTTTCTTTCTGAGTTCGCCAGCGTTTTTTCTGCATTCTGGTTTCAAAGACTTCTCTTAATGATATGTCGCCTTCAGAGGAGTACAATCGAGCAATCCGTGAAGCACATTTCATTCTGCTGGGAAATCGGGTTGTTGAAGTATCTGTCCAGCAATGATCTATCACTTTCACTACATCAAGCATTGAGGTGGCGCAATGATGCAAATCTACGGTTGCTGCGGCACTGGCATGTTGCATATTGTTTCGGGTGTTGCGATAGCCTACAACTCTCACCTTTAGGTCTGGCGGCAAGTCTACGTCTGGGGAGGTGCAGGCATTATGAAAGTTACAACTCATATCAAATCGATGATTGTACTGCTTTGCTTTCGTTTTGCAGGTCATCTCGACAAGGTTATCGCAAAGGATGAAGGCTGCTCGTTCCCGATGGCGAACGCCTGAAAAGTAGATTTCTAGAACTGATTCGAGTGCATCGATGATTTCAGGAGGAGTACTCATCTACAGAATGTTATCCCAAAATCATTTCTTCAACTTGAAATTTAGCTTGTTCCAACAGATTTTCGGCTTCTTCCTGCGTTTGAAAGGCTTCATGAACTTTTTGCTCAACTTTTCTGCCAATTTTATTCATATGGTCTTGATCAAAAATGGGAATCATTAATTTCTTCAGTTTGCCCAGTCCAAGAAAAGGATTGATTTGACCTGTGCCAATTTGGCTTGTCAATTCCTTGCCAGCAATAGAGTTAATGAACCCTGAAACGTAGTACGGATGACAATTTTCTTTCAATCTAAGTAATCCAACATCTTGATTAATATTTACAGATTTTGATAGTCCTTCTACCACAGCCGCGTTTCCAATACGGCCTTTGATAGTAATGAGAACATCTTTTTCTTTTAATTGTGTCTTTTGAAGGGCGTTGTTGCATAAATGGAGTTGCGGAGTGATAGGTACATGGTAAGTTTGAATCGCCAAAGACAAACTATATGCCATGAAACAGCAATATCGCATCCGCAACTGGTCTGAGTATAACGCTGGACTCGTGCAACGGGGAAGTCTGACGTTTTGGGTCAGCGACGAAGTCCTTGGAGACTAGCTCAGCAGTGAGTGGAGCGGAGACCCCGGTTCACCGATCCTGTATTCCGATATTGCAATACAAACCGTTGTGATGTTGAAAAGTGTGTTTCAGATGGGTGGACGACAAGCCAGTGGGTTTATTGGTTCCATCTTTGCCTTGATGGGAGTGGAGCTGCCTGTTCCCGACCACACGACAGTATCGAGACGCATGGGCAAGCTAAGCATCAGTCTGCCGATTGCAGAACGCTCAGGAGTCCGACATGTGGTCGTGGATTCAACGGGAATAAAAGTGTTTGGGGAGGGGGAGGGCGTTGTTGCATAAGTAGAAGTATAGACAGATTCTTTTGTCTTTCAGCTGGAATTAAGCAGCAACCGGAACACTGAGAGGCTTACCCAGATGAGTCATCCGATTGAGAATGGCACATTGACACAATAATTCTGTGTGCTGATTGTCAAACTTACGAGTCCT
>JAAUOM010000162.1 GCA_012034865.1 Acaryochloris sp. CRU_2_0
GACGGCCTCTCCCACCGTCGCTTTGACTTGATTGATTTGTTCTCCCGCTTTTTGCTTCAGTTCTTGGGCCTGATCATAAACGGGCTGGAGTCGATCCATCACGGGCTGGAGGAACTCAACGGCTTTTCGCTTGAACGACTCTACTATCTCTGACACTTTAACCTTGACCTGATTGATTTTCTCGCCAACATACTGTTTGACTTGTTGAACATGGTCTTTCATGGTGGCGACAAAGTTAGACTGCCATTGGTTGAGTCGAGGGTTGTTGAGCTGCGGTTTGGGGGTTTGTAATGCGCTCAGCATCTGCTCAGCCTTGGTTTGCTCTTGTTGCATGGCTGAAATCTGGCTTTCTAGATTGCCCACCTGAGAACGCAATCCTGCAATCTCACCTTTCAACTCGAATTCCATTGCTGTAAGATGATTCCCGATCCTCTCCGTCAGGTCATCAATATGCAGCCCTACAGAAGGATCATTGAATCTTTCTCGCATCGTGTCAGACACCGACTCTAAGGCACTTCTCACCCGATCTTGAGTATTCTTGACCGCTTGAGAAATCCGCTCAAATTGCTGGGGGGCTAGACTCCGCATTTTTTCCTGAGCAGCTTCAGCATATTTTCCGCCCGCCAGTTGCATCTGAGTCAACAGTGAGGGCGTATCCACGGCTAAGGCTAGAGAGCCATCCTTTTGTGGGATCGGTTGATATTCCACCTGAATATTGTCACGCAGGTAGGCATTCGCTTGAGCAATGAAATTGCTAGTATTTTGCTTAAAATGTTCCCCTGCTTTGTCAATGAACTCATTAACAAGTGGTTTCTCGTCTACTGTTGGCTCAGCCTGTGGATTATCGATAACCGCCTCCACAGCTTCAACGGGTTCTAGTCGGTCTATTGCTTGGGAAACCGTCTGATCAATCTCCGCATCCCACGGATCAGCGACGGACTGGCGAACCACTTCACCTTGATCGGTCGTGGCGATCGCATTCACTTCCACTGTCGCATTCTTCGGGTCTTGGACGGCCTTCTCTACAGCATCAAGGTCTGCTTGGGTAGTGGTTTCAGGCAACAGAAGTTTATTGCCTAGCTCCATATTGCTGAAGGCTTGTCGTCCCCACTGATCCCCTTTTTTCAAAAGCTCCCAGGCCAGTTGCCCAAGCTGTTGCAACCGTTCAGCGGTGCCATAAATAAGAGTGTCATTGATTTCTTTGGCTTCCTGGGCATTACCGCCATTATCTAAAATATCTGCCATTTTCTTAATCTCCAAAATGGGTTAGTTCAAACACGCAAATTAGGCCGTGACCAATGCCAGAACATCTTGTTCTGTGGGCATTGGCGGCAGGGTAATATCGCCAATGATGTCCAGAAGAGTGAGCTGTGCAACCTGGATATACGCCCACACCCCATTGATCCGATAGCTCACACAGTCGTTATCAGAAGGCTGAGCGTAGGCAACCGGATCAAAGCCAACCAGTTTGCCATCTCGATATTGGATGGCGGGGGAATGGGCGACATCACCGTAATAAACCTGCATCTCATCGATAACCGTATCGCTAGGGAGGACTTCCCTACCCCGCTGTCCAATCGTGCGGATGGCGTTGTGATGAGAATTAGGATACTGACCATACAAGTCAGGGGTGCTGATGCCCAACGATTGCAGGGCTTGGAATTGGACTTCTGTAAATTCAGACATAGTTGATAAATTTGAACGCTACGATAAAAACTTACCCTTGTTTTTTACAAAGAGGCGATGCCGATGGCCAAAGTTTGATTGCCATCCTCTTGAGAAGGCAGTGGTTGCTGCTGATCGGGTTCTGGCTCTGGTAATGCTTCTCTAGCAAGGGTTTGATATCGTATTAGCTCATCATCAGATTTAGCAAGAGCTTTGCTGTTCGCTCGTGCAACCTTGCGATATCTGAACCATTCCGTAATCCCTTGCTTGATCTCTTTTTCCTCCCACTTAGGTATCACGGTTTCATATAAAACTGGGATCCTAGCCATTCGCTCATTCCTGATGGCTCGGTTCAAGTAGTAAAATTGTCCTTGCGGAAGGCCGAGTAATTCTTGTAGTGGCACCAGATCCTTAAGATGAGGCTGATCGCTTTCAGAGTTGGACGAATGCTTTCCACTAGATTTTGATTTACTGCGACTCTTGATCTCTTTCTGGCCAAACTGTTTGCTGTAATATTCTGCGGGTTCATTGGCATTGAGTTGACCAATCACCTGCGTTTTGCATCCTTCAATAAGCCCCATTGCACCTTTCTCACCATAGGTTCTTTTCAAAAAAGAGAACCCTTGGCTGGCAAACACAAAAAATACGCCATTGGAGCGGGTGACGGTCTGCATCTCCTGTACACCACACAGTTTTACCATTTGACATTCATCCAAGATAAAGCCAAGTGGCTGTTCCCTAGCTCTGTAGGCATTCGCCAGCATGAAGCATTGGATCGTTGTTGCGATCATCGGTCCCACGCTGGCCTTGAGTTCAGGGTTCAGTCGGAAGATGACAAGGGTTTTCCCTTTAATCTCTAACTCAACTGTGGACTGACCGCAAAATGTTGCCACATTTGCAGGAGTGAACATCCGGTTGAACTGCAATAGTGTTGTACCCGCAATGCTTGCGCCAGTTTCCGCTGACTTCTCAGAGGCAAGGTATTGACTAAAGGAGGATCTTAGATAGGGAGGGAGATCTAAACTTCTAATCCCCGCAGCCCCGATTTCTACAATCCGTTCCAATAGGTAGAAGGCCAACACAAAATTAGCGTTCGGGTCAAGATAGAGTGCCAGCAAAAAACAGATTGCAATAGCTGCTTAGCTGCCAGGGGAAAAAATTCATCTCCATTATCAGCGGCTGTTTTGGCTAGATTCTCGCTGAGGACTTCAGAAACGACCCCAGCCCCATCTTTGTCTTCATAGGCTTCTCGGCCAAACCGAGAACGAATCATATGGTAAATGTTGAATACATCCGAATCATCATATCCCGGCGCAATTATTTTGACCTTATACCCATGAAGCCTTGCATAACCCGCAATCTCTGAAGATGGGCAAGTAGAAGTCTCTGACTCTTCATGACCCTTGGCATCAAACACTGCAAGCGGATAACCTAGCTTGATCATGGACCGTTGGAGGGGATTGAGCAAAGAATAGCTTTTCCCTGAACCCGTTGAACCTAATGCAACCAAATGTTCTTCAAGGTGAGAGAGTATCCAAGAATTGACATAATCTCTAGGCACAAATATTTCTCTGGTTTCTCTATTAATCACCACCCCTTTGGGTTCTCCCACCCACAAGGCGACCTTGTTGCGCTTGCGTTCCTCCATCATGTCAAAGCCATAATCTTTGGCTTTTTTGATTTCCCTGGGGGTAGCTTTGCGGGCATCCCCTAGCTTTTGCTTCTTACGGCCCAGCTCTCCTTTGGAGATGACGACCAGGATCAGGATGGCCAAGAATAAGCCACCCATGACATAAACCTGAAAGTCCATCTGAGGGCTGGATATCTGGGGCTGTTGTGCGGGTTGTTGGGTGTGATGTTGCATGGCAGTTGGAGGTGACTACCAAAACATTACCCGCGACTTTGGCGGAGGTGTTACAGATCCAGGATTATTTTGAGGAAGTTGATTAATCTTGATCCACTCCCACGGCTGAAGCGCGTGGGATTCAGGACTCAAGCAGGGATTGCAAGCTGAGCTTGTCTAACATCCCCTAATCCTATGGTTGAGACCCCAACCATTTTTATATTTACAGCGGCGTTTTCATCTCGGTCGTTTTCGGCATGACAGGATGGACAGCGCCAGCGTCTAACCGACAGATCCAAACTTTCCAGCACATGACCACAGCAAGAACAAGTCTTTGAACTAGGGAACCAACGGTCAATGTATGCCACCGTCTTCCCTTTTTTCTTGGCCACCCATTCCAGGATTTGCAGAAACTCTCTGAGAGCTAAATCGCCAATCTTGCGACCCCAAAGCCTTTGCATTCCTTTGAGGCTAAGCGTTTCAAAGTAGAGCGTATCAAACTGGTCTGTCAACTTGTGAGCCAACTTCCAGAACCAATCACTGCGACGGTTCGCAACATCTTCATGCTTGCGAACCAGATTTTTCCTTGCCCGTTCCCGGTTAGCTGAACCCTTTTGCTTTTTGGAGTGTTGCCGACTCGCTTTGCGAATAGCGTTGAGCGCCTGCTTGAGGAATAAAGGCGAGTCTATTGTGAAGCCCTCGGAGCAAGTGAGAAATGTCTTCAAGCCGAAATCAAACCCAGCGGCTTCACCCGTCTCGAACTTGACTTCTGGTAACTCCACATCGTCAACAACGACAACCATAAACAGCTCTCCCAACGGAGTGCGCTTGATGGTCAACGTCTTGACCGTTCTCTCTATTTCTCTGGATTTCCAAAACTGATACACTCTGCTGCCAATCTTGACCCGATTGTCACCGAGAAACTTATAGCCAGCTTGCTTAAGTGTGAATGATTTGTACTTTTTGACCTTCTTAAAGTTGGGTGGTCTGACTCCTTTTTTGTGATGTTTGAAAAACAGTTGATACGCCTTCTCAATGCGCTGGCAAATGTCCTGTACAGCCTGAGAACCAACCTGCTGCCAAAACGGATTACGCTTCCGTAGTTTGGCGATATGAGCCTGAAGTTTGGCGCAATTCAGATGCTTTTTGAACATCCGATAATAGCGCCGATGCAAGGCAATACAATAGTTATAGATTACTCCAGCGGCGTTGATTGACCGCTTGAGGTATCTATTCCGCTTGTGACTGTATAGCTTAAACTTCAGAGTTTTCATGATATTATGATAGCATATTGCATTCAGAATGAAAGCATGAAGCAGATTAGTTTACGTTGCTCTGATGAAGAGTATGAAAAGCTTTTGCGCTATTGTCAGGCAAAAGAGAGAAGCTTGAATGACGTGCTGAGAGAACTGATCCGGAATTTAGAAGGCGCTTAAAAGCGCTTCCCGTTACATCCCACGCTTGAAAGACGTGGGCTTTACTTGTAGTTTCTGTAATGGTATCGAGCTTGTAAAAACTGAACGATAACGCGGCAGTCCCCATCCCTCTACAGGGATGGGAAGGATAGCGGCTAGGCTGACCCCCTCGATGGGGTGAAGACTGGCAATTACACAGGGGCGTCTTGGTTTTTGATGTACTCCTTCAATTGCTCAATGGGCGCACCTCCGCTAGAAGCAGCATAGTAGCTTCCAGACCAGAACACAGGCTTAGAGTAGTACTTGCTCAGATAGTCGCCAAACTCTTGCCTGAGAATTCTGCTAGAGGCAGACTTGAGCGAGTTGACCATATTAGACGGGCTATTTTTTGGATTGAGGTCCAGCAACAGATGCACATGATCTGCTTCGCCTGAGAACTCTATAAGAATGCAATCAGTTGCGAGGCAAACGCGATTAAATACTTCTAGCATTCTTTCCAAGATTGGCTTGGTAATGACCTTGCGCCGATACTTGGTCACAAAGACGAGATGCAAGCGAATACTATATACGCTGTGAGAGCCTTTTCTAGCCTGCACTTTGCTTAGGTACTAGTGATACAATAGAACCATGCTAACTCGTAGAGCTACATTTCGCCTATACCCTACCGCAGCTCAAGAGCAGCAACTCTTTGAGTGGCGTCGGCTGCATGGCTATTTGTACAATGCGGCCCTAACTGACCGACGCGACATGTATCAGCGCTGGGACATCAGTGTCGATTACTTTGGGCAGCAAAACTGCCTACCTCAGTTCAAGCAAAACTGGCCTGAGTTTAAGGCGCTCGGTTCCCATACCCTTCAAGCAACGCTCAAGCGAGTAGATCTAGCTTTTCAGGGGTTCTTTAAGGGTTTGCGGGGTCATCCTCGATTCAAGTCCATTCGCCATTATTCCGGCTGGACCTATCCCTGCAAAGCGGGGTGGAAAGCATTAACTGACGGGGAGCATGGACAACTACAGCTCTCGAATCTAGGGTCTATCAAGATGCGGGGCGAAGTTCGAAGCTGGGAAGAGCCAACGACCTGCACCATTGTCTATCGCCACGGCCAATGGTATGCCTCTATTACAGTCAAATGTACTCCAGTTCGAGAGTGTGGCACGGGTGCCATTGGCCTAGACTTGGGCTGTAAGGATGCCGTTACCTTCAGTACAGGGAAAAAGATATCGAAGCCTGAGTTTATTGCTGCTGGGGATGTGGCTCTCAAGCAGGCATCCAAAGCATTGCGGCGTAAGCGTGGCCCGAATCGTAAGCAGGGTGTCAAGCCTTCTAAGCGATGGGTCAAGGCGCAGCGTCACAAGTCGAAGCTACAGCGCAAAGTCACCCGTCAAAGACAGGACTGGCTGCATCAAATCACCAGCGATATAGTGAGCCGTAATAGCCTAATCGTAGGTGAGCAGTTAAATGTCAGAGACATGACTCGAAAGGCCAGGAAGGGTAAGCGAAAGCGGCAAAAAGCTGGACTTAATCGGTCTATTTTGTCTGTTGGGTTTGCCACCATTGGTCAGATGTTGAGCTACAAAGCAGCGGAGGCTGGTGGGTTCTATCTGGAATCACCGACTCGTAAGCTAAAGCCCACTCAGCGCTGCGCTTTATGCTGGGAGTTAACGCCTAAATCTCTCAGTGACCGGGTGCATGTTTGCTCTAATGCGATGTGTCAGCACACTGCCGATAGAGATGTTAATGCGGCTCAGGTCAATCTCAAATGGGCTAGGGGGCAGGAACTGTCCTCTTTATACGTGGAGTCGGCTAGCGCTACTGATTGCGAAGGCACTGCGTTGGGCGGCTCTGCCGACTTGAAGCAAGTGCCGCGAAGCATGAAGCAACTGGCGGCGAGGAAGCGTGCAAAATCCCAAGCTGAGCAGGACGGAAACCCCGTTCTCCTTGAGGCGGGGTAGTTCATGAAGTTATCTCGCGCCTGGGTGTAACTGGTATAGTCGGTTGCTAGAGATATCATAAAGAAAGGTTTCTACAGGATTACTGTACAAAATAACACGGCCACTTGTAGCAGTCAAAACTCTACGGTTCCATCCGTGCGGCTGTGCCCACAGTTACCACTGACGCCAAGTCGGATCGTAGGCATCCAGCAATTCCTCTGCCTCTTCAATGGTCATACCTCGTTCTTTGGCAAAGATTTCGATAGGTGGCCAACCACGGGTATCAATAGAAAGAACTTCCCAATCCTGACCAGTCCATTTGAGTGTTGCCATCCCACCAATAGGATCGGCAACCCAACGAACAAGAGCATAGTCATCGGTTGTTACAACTTTAGTAATTTGTCCATGAGCGGGAATCTTGGGCAGTAAAACATCAGCAATTGCTGAATCATTTGCCAATACTGGCTTCATGAACAGAAGCGAACTTGTTAAAACAGCCAGCACAAATATATTCCTTTTCATTTTTTAACTCTCCAAATTTCCTCGTTAGGTGCTGTATGTAAATATGGGTGAGAATCATAACGCCCATCGAATTGTCCATCTGATGTCCAGCTAAAGGAACCTCTACTAGAACTATTAGACAATATTTGAGTACATCCCTTGGTCATACAGACGCCAATATGTGCTTGCGCCTTGCTTATGATAATGTCTCCAGGCTGTGCATCTTCATAGCTTACCCTTGCCCCTTTGCCCGCTTTAAAATTATCAGACCAAGTGGGAACCCACTCTGAGCGCATCGGCTCAATTCCAGCCTTAGCGAGGACATGATCAACAGACCAAGCGCAAGCTTGATTTCCTCCTTCAGGCCCGCTCGATGTATCAAACCCATGCATTTGTCTTGCAGCTTGATAAATACTTGCATTGATCTCCCCAGCTTCCGGTGCTGGTCCTGTTGCCACAGATCCACTCGCAGTCACACAAGGATTAAACCCACTGGCGCTGATGGGAGCGCCTTGAGGTGCGTTTCCATTCGGCCCATAAATCTGATGATTCTCTGGATTGCTCCAAATTGCACTCTGTTCTCGTCCACCCGGCAAACTCGTGAACTGCCAGTCGCTCAACACCTGATCCGCCGTGGCAAAATCCCCCTGTTGAATGGCACCCAGCAGATCAACCC
>JAAUOM010000163.1 GCA_012034865.1 Acaryochloris sp. CRU_2_0
TTGTGAATCTGACGCCTGAGCGACGGCATATTCTCAAATTCTTTAGCAATAACTCTCAGAGATACTACCTCCTCCATGTACCTGATCCGTAATTATTTTTTGCCCTCCCAGAAGAGCGGAATGTGGGTTTGAGTATCTATACACGCCCTTATGACCCCCGTTACCCGGTTGTCTGTTTCGACGAAACCAGCAAACAAATGGTGCTTGAAAAACAAGTTTCCCTGCCCCCCGAACCCGGTCAACCTCAGCGCTATGACTACGAATATGAACGCAATGGGGTGAGTAATCTCTTCATGATTTCTGAACCTTTAGCCGGATGGCGGCATGTGGAAGTCATACAGCGGCGCACCAAGCAAGACTACGCCCATCAAATGAAATTTCTCGTCGATGTGCGTTACCCAGACGCAGAGTGGATTACCATCGTTCATGACCAACTCAATACCTATGACCCATCGGCCTTGTATGAGACCTTTGAACCCCAAGAAGCCAAACGGATTCTCGACAGATTGGAGATTCATTACACTCCCAAACATGGCAGTTGGCTCAATATGGCTGAAATTGAACTGAGTGTCTTAGCCCGTCAGTGTTTGGATCGTCGCATTCCCGATCATTACACCTTGAAGCGGAAAATTGCGGCTTGGGAGAAATGCAGAAATGCTCAATCTCGTAACATTGACTGGCAATTTACAACCGAAGACGCTCGCATCAAACTTAAACGACTTTATCCATCAATTCTTTCTTGACAGACTACTAGTTAAGGAAAGTTACTTCATTGCTTAACCTATGAAATGCCCATTATGTGGACACTTGAAGGTTCATAAGCATGGCAAGATGCCGAGTGGAGTCCAGCGGTACTTTTGCCCTGGTTGTCATCAAACCTTCAACGAACGCTTTGATACGCTCTACTATCATCGTCACGTTAGCCCAGAACAAATACGCCAAGTATTGCAAGCCCATAGTGAAGGCAGTAGTCTGCGAGGCATTAGTCGTACTAGTGGACTGGCATACAACACGGTTGTCAGCATTGTTCGTGGTGCTAGCCATCGGGCACAACAGGTTCACAATGCTCAAGTACAAGCGCTAGAAACCCCAGAGGTGTCTGCCGACGAGATGTGGTCGTTTGTGCAAAAAACAGAAGCAATGTCTTCCTGGTGAATTAGAAGTAGGCGACTGTTGGATTGGTTTGAGTTTAGCCAATTCGAGCGGATTGATCCTGGCAGCACGAGTCGGAAAACATACCGATGAATTGATTGAAGAATTGATTGTGAGTACCGAAGGGAAAACCGATTGCAAGCGCTGGAACAGTGATGATTGGGGTGGTTATGAACGGTTGCTGCCCCCTGAAGTCCTCCATTACACCGGCAAAGACTCAACTCATAGGTTAGAGCGCACGAATGGCATTGTCAGGCAGCAGACTGGCAGATGGCATCGACGGCAGAATAAGTTTGGCAAGTTATAGGAGAAAACAAAAGTCACCACACAATTAGTTGTGAGCTATTTTAATTGGATTTGGCAGCATAGTCGCTTTAAGACAACGGCTGCGCAACGAGCAGGGCTAGCTGATCGCTCCTGGGGGTGGCATGATATTGCCGTTTATCCCACAGTTATTTGACGCACAACCGTTTCTTCTTCATTCAAAATTAGACTTTTGCAAACTTAATCTTAGTTTAAACAGTAAATGAGTACAGATCCTTCTGGAAATTCGGTTTTGGCCTAACGGCTGAAGTCAGCGGCGGACTGACCCATTTTAAAGCAGAACCGATCGCGATCTCTCGTACGTCCGCTGCACTGGTTGGTTATGCAGACTGCGCGCTCAAGGTGTGTTGCCATTGTCCTGCTTGGGCAGCGATCGCCCAGTCTTTAAACACTCAATCGAGATCGACAACCACCGCCTCAACCATTGTCTTGAAATCGCAGGCGGCGTAACGCGTTTCTAACCCCTAGCACAAACGCTAGGATCATTTTGTGCGTTCGCCCAGGGTTGCCAACACATTCAATTTCCAAAGGGGTACGCCAGCTTTTTGGGCTGCTTCTTGACGGTTGTAACCCCGCCGTAACAGCGTTATCATATCTTGAGCTTTATTCCAGGTGTCTCCATTTAAAACAATCTTGCGCTTTTGCCGAGCCACTACTAGCCCTCGTGTTATTGTTTGCGCTTCTGCCAAGGACTCTTGTGAATACTGTGGTTTAGATTTGGGAGAAGCAACGCTGACAACTGGAGCTTTAGCGGGTACTGGTTTGCTGGCAACTGGAGATTTGGTAGGTGTTGGTTTGCTGACAACTACTGGTGATTTTGGTTGAGGAATGTCAGCAGCAGGGGCCGAGAAGATGGGTGGGGGTAGGTTGGATGGGGATGGGGGCTGCACCTGGGAGGGATCTGGTTTGGGTGATGCAGTCCCAGGCAGACTGGCGACATTTTGTCTTGCGATCGCCACCGTCTGTAACACACGTTTGCCGTTGCTGTCTGTGGCTTGTAGCGTTAGCATCCCTTGTTGTTGGGGATTGAGTTTAAGTTGCATCTTCCCTACCGTCGGCAACTTCCCAGGTTGAGGCAACATTGCTACGATAGGCTGAGTCCCTCCCACGACGTTCCAGGACAAATCCAGGGTGTTTTGACCTGCTTTCAACACATATTTCGTCGGTGCTTTTTGGCCATTAATCAAAAAGCTGGCAATTCTCAGAGGCTCAGCTTGCAAGGTCATGGGACCAATGGTTTTGGTAAGGGTAAAGGATTTCTGATCCTGTTGGTAGACAGCATTCAGTTTAAAAAAGTAGCTGCCCGGTTGGCGAGCTGCCGTAGGGATATGACGACAGGTCAAAATTTGGGCAAAGGTGCAAAATTTTGCCAATTTTTGGGGGAGTTGTCTGCCTTGAAACCGAAAACGTTGTAACAGCGACGCTTCGGCATTATTCACATCCACCGTCATCAATTGCAACTCTGTGATCTGACTAGGGTTAGCAATGTCCCAGTTCAACGTGATTGGGCCTGGGGAAGGGGCTAAGGCCACCGGACCTAAGGCAGGATTAGTAGTAAATGGATCAGTCCGCTCTTCGAGACCATCAGGGACAAACCGCACAATTTGAGGGATGGCATTAGGCGTAAAGGCGATGGAGGCTGTGGTTTCTACATCCGTGGGCTCATTGGCATCCTGGGTGGAAAATGCCTGCAACTTGAATTGATACTCTCCCGAATCGGCTGTGCCCGTCTCAATGCCGTTACAGGCTAAAGTCTTTGTCTGTTTATCGTCATACTGGCAAAAGTTAAAGGTCTGGTTAGACTGAGATCGTTGCAAAGTTTGGGGAATACCCCCCTTAAACCAATAGGTTTTGGCAATCGTTGACCCACCCTTACCCTGACGCCAAAGCACCAGTTTCGATAACTTCTGGCTATTCTTAATGGTCCAATTCAGGTGAATGTCTTTTTGGCCCGTTTGGGGGTTAATCATCTGAGTAGACTGTAAACCAGCAATGCTTGGTCCAGACTGTGGGGGAAACAGAAATCGCCAAATCAGGGCAGAAGACGTCGCTAACGCCACCAGCAAGACAGCCAACAACCGTAAACTTTGCGATCGAGGATAGGGTTGCCAGACTAACGTCCCCTGGGCGAGTGATTGGGGTAAAAGGGTACCTTCTGGAGTTTGCAAGTCCACCTGAAACCGGAAATTTTTGCCTTTACCGAACCAAGGACGCAGCCACCAATGCTGGGGTTGAACCATGAGTTCAACCTTTTCTGTGCCATCCGGGGCGAGGGTGATCTGGGCAGGCTCGGTTTGGAACAGGCAGCCACTGCGGGGTTGCAAACAGTGGGGTCGTAGGGTTAACTCCTGCTCCACTTCAGAGGTGTTGGTAATGTCTAACTGGTAAAGTCCTACGCCATCTTGGATAACCGTCCGATCAGGGGTGAGCATGATTTCAATATCATCCGCAGCCAGAAATTGCAGATAGACAAGGTGCTCCCAAATAA
Organism: Acaryochloris sp. CRU_2_0; assembly: GCA_012034865.1. Taxonomy (GTDB): domain Bacteria; phylum Cyanobacteriota; class Cyanobacteriia; order Thermosynechococcales; family Thermosynechococcaceae; genus Acaryochloris. The sequence goes on from JAAUOM010000163.1 coordinate 3,965, forward strand.
CTTCGCTGTCAGCAGATTGGAGGTGTAAATGGAGTTGATGCTTCCCAATGGCCATCATCTGTGGGGGATGAACCACCACTTCAATTTGCTGACGATGTTCCTGATCGGCGCTGATCGCCGGAGTACCCAGGGTATAACACTCTGGGGATAAGTGACTCGCCAACAGTTCGTAATCAGGACTCAAGTCAGCCAGGGATTCTACTGCAATTGTGATCAGTAGCTTGTTCCCTAATTTCAAGGCATAGGGCTGATCGGATGATGTTTGCGGTGAAATGACAACGTGGGGGTGATTCATGGGGAGACCTCTTTGCTGTTTACTTGATTGTCAAGTCAACAAGACTCGCCCTGATACTACCGCACCCTTGGCTTTAGGTTAATCAAAGTCTGGATATTGGGGTGGACTCGCCCCCACCCACTGGCTAATTTTCGGATATTTTCCTTTCGGATATTTTTCTTTAATCTCTATAACATTAATTTGGTGCCACCAATCATCCCCAAAATCAAACCAATATCCAAAAGCATCTCCTGCTGCTAAACCCGCATCAATAAGGCGAGTCGTGATCACATCCCCATCCATGTCAGAGAGATCTGAATAGGGTGTCTGTAAACTATAGCGGCTGGCATTATCATCTTGGGGGCCTGCACCGCCAATCTGAAATTCATACAGATGTTCTTCTTCGCGATCAAAAGCCTTAAAGATAATTCGATGCAAGTCTTGGAGGGTATTGCTGCCTTTGATCTCAATCACACGAGATATTTCTGGGTTTTTGCTGACAAAGTCTTCAGTTACAAGACCACCGATAATAAAGACCTCCAGAACATAGAGTGAATCACCTGTAACAACTGTTTTTGGGGTTTGGGTTGGTGCTGGTGCGGACCTATTGGCTGATGGATCTAAGATCATTGCTTCGTCAGGAATATAGGGAATTATCCCCTGGGCTAAGGCCGCTTCCTGTACCGCCCTGGGTGCCGAGCGGATACCATCATCAAACCATTTATAGAGACTAACCAAGCTAGGGGGTTTTTATCCATTAAGCTAGGCAAACACCAGTCTGGATCCATTTGCATCATGTCTAAGAGATCTCGTGTTTGCTTGGATTTCGCCTGACCCGTACTCATACTCACCCCAAACGCCTTATAAAGCTCTTGGGCACTCATATGGGGGGGTTGTGAAGGATCGTAGAGGAAATTAACCATACCAATTGCATGGGTAATGCCACAGGCCCAAGATTGGTCTTTGCCTTTACTGAGTGGGGAAGGGCGTTTTCGACACAGCGCGGCAACCGCTTTGCGAATCATCTGAGCATACTCTTCATTTAGATGTTCTTGGGCAAACTGATCTGTAATGCCAACAATGCGATCAAACTTTTCTTGCATTGCTTTAGGCACTTTTTCGGGGTTAGGGATATTTGCCATATCAAGAAATTGTTATCCGTGCGTGAGGATTGAGGATACTACAGTAGAGACTTATTACCCTTCTGCATTGATTTGTCTAGAGATGGAGAAGAAGGATAGGGGGGATGGGGAAGAATGGGTAGCCTGAATCTTTGAGAATGGATATTATTGCGATCGCTGGTGATAGGAATTAAAACAGTCCAAACCGTGAGCTGATTTGCAGGCGAACTTTAAAACAGGGAAAAGTGAGCAAGCAGAGCCTACCCACTGACATCACACAAAACTAAAGATGTGCTTACGTAATAGCCCCTATAGGGCTAGTCTGAGTTTACTTAAGATTTGGGGTTGCGAGTGGTGTCGCTAGAGATGAAGCCAAAGAAGAACAGGCTGATCACAAAGAAAATCCAAACGTAGGTAACAACTTTGAGTATTGCCATAAGAACCTATTTTATCGGTAGAGTAGACAGCGATTAAAAATTAACTTTTATTATCATATCGAACTGTGGACGTCTTATCGAGATAAAACCTGCTGAACATAGGAGCGTAGGGACGGCCAGAGGCTCTGCCATAGCTTGTCCCAAGCAGTTTCCAGCCAAGAGGTAATCCGATCTAACCAAGTTAGGATTCGCTCGAGGGGATGTTGCTCATAGCCAACCATGAACGCATCGACCTCAATTTCTAGGGTGCCGTCTTCGTCATGAGTTATTAGTGGGGGAGTCAAGGTAGGTGGGGAAGGTAAAGGAGTGATTAGGTTAGCTTGGGGAATAACTGGAACTGATGCTACGGGTTGGTATCTTGGCTTAACCCCTGTTGTATCCAGCTCACGCCAGAGGGGTCGAGAAAAAGTTGGTCTAGAAGGCGTTGTTACGGTTGATTTGATTTCAGGGAATGGGGAGGGCTGAGACCGCCCCAACAAGGCAGTTAGAGCAGATTGTAAGGTACTGGGGAACCAAGTTGCCACAGCACGCAAGGAATGGGTGGGGGACTGATCGGTCAAGGGGGTATTGATTGAGAATGCTGAGGTTGGGCTGGAGTTGGGCTTGCTGTTGTCGCCAATGTTGAACTATATATTCAGAGATATCAGTGGCCGTTGGTCCCAGAATTTGCCAGGAGTCAGTTTCCCAAGAAGCGATCGCACCATCTAGCATCTCAATGGCCTCTTGGGTTAATTTGGGGCTGAGTTGGTTCAAAGTGGTAGCCAAGCCCTGGGGTAACCCCAAAGATAAAGGATACGCATCTCCAGGCAAGTCTCCCGGTAAGGCCAAGGCTTCTTGAAACAGATTGACTTTGGCGGCCATTGGTCCTGTTTGCATCCAGGCCATCGTTTGCTGGAAGACTTGGACGGGGGGTAACATCTGCGATCGCGCTTTAGGTAGCGGTAATTGCCGCAGATTTGCTTTTGCTAGATGCTTTAATTCTATGCTCAGGCGCTGTTGCCGATGATAGTGAGCCAGTTCCCACACCATCAACTTGTGCAGCTCTCGCTGTTGGGGATGCGTGAGGACATCGAGGGTGTCATTGTCTGGTGTGACCAGCAACAGGGTGTTGGTTTGCAAATCACAAGCCAGACCTTGAATGGGCAAATCCGGTTCTGAGGTAATTCCCAACCAGCGAGTGGCCTGAGTGTGAAGGGGATTGCGGTTCGCCCAACGTTGTACCCAGGTTTCATACCGTACTCGTAGGGAAGGTCGCTGATGAGATAGCCCTGCAATCTGGATGACAAAGTCTGGAGCTGAAGCCACTGTGCTTGCAGATGCTTCTGGATCTGGTAGATCTGGCGCTGCTGTTGTTTCTAGGCGCTCAATTTGAATCGCCTCTAAAACCTTACAAATAGGATCATCGACGGCACTGGTTAGACTATCTTGGTCGGGATTAGCCACTGCGCGCAACAGGCGTTGACCTTGGACATCCCCCTGGCGAAGCAGTTGCTGGCTAAAGCGGCTGACCTGGAAGAGCAGATAAATGGGGTAAAGCCCTAGTTGCATTCCCCACAAGGTCGTGACTTTAGCCTGACGAAGATTCCGTTGCCATTGCTCGGTCAACTCTCGTGACTGTTGCAGGATCAAGTTAAATAATCGGCTCTGGTAACGGCGCTCCGCTGTCATAGTCAAAGAGATCCTTGTTCCATCAATAGAGGACAAAGTTGGAGAGGCTTGCCCATTCATTGTAAGCTCCTTCCTGGCGATCACAGGAATCGCTGTCATGACTGTAGCGATGAGCTACGGATCAAAACATCAATGCTGATGCCTTCAGATCTACCTGTACAATGAGAACCTGTGCGGTTGGTATTTAAGTGCATGATTAGCGTTGAATCTGCTCCTTTTTCCCCGGAAGAGATTGCTGCTGAAGGGCTGAAGCCCGAAGAATATGAGGACATTGTCCAACGCCTGGGTCGCCATCCCAATTGGGCTGAATTGGGAATGTTTGGCGTCATGTGGTCTGAGCATTGTTGCTACAAAAACTCTCGGCCTTTGCTGTCGCAATTTCCCACCCAGGGCGATCGGATCTTGGTGGGTCCGGGGAAAATGCTGGCGTTGTCGATCTAGGCAAGGGTCTGCGGCTGGCTTTTAAGGTAGAATCCCATAATCATCCTTCTGCCGTTGAACCCTTTCAAGGGGCGGCAACGGGCGTGGGGGGATTTTGCGCGATATTTCAC
>JAAUOM010000042.1 GCA_012034865.1 Acaryochloris sp. CRU_2_0
GAAAATTATACAAGTTCCTCAAACAGTCTATCCCAGGCTTCGAGGACGAGGCGTTGGGTGTGTTACGCAGTAACGGCAGTTTTTGGGGTTCTATGGGGTGGTGATGGAGCGTCATTAGCTGGGAAGACTTTAGGGTTTCTATGGCATAGGCTTTGCCGCTGGTGTCGCTGAATTCTACTTCAAAAACACCGGGTTCGTATTCTTCGACGATCGTGCCAACATTGCCTCGATAGAGTCCTAATTCTGGGAGGTCTTGTAAGAGAGCGACAATATCTAATAGTTTCATTATTTTCCATCCTTTTCTAGAGAACATAGCAGGTTACTAAACGGGGAAACTCCTCATCAAATCTGACTATCCAAACACTATGAACGATGGCTGTTTTATTTTGATAGGTCATGGGAAAGTCAATGATATATTTCTAACCGTATTGATTGCTTTTGCCTGGGACTGCATCATGGCTTTCTACCGCTTGAATCGGAGTACTCTTGAGTTCTTCTAGGTTATCAACGGTGATGTTTAGGGCTGACTTGAAGACACGGGCTTTATGTTGCCCATCATCGTGATTGAAGTTAAGGCAGTAGCCTGCCAATTTATTGGTGTCAATGTAGGCTCTCTGGGGATTGGGCAGCTTCATTGAGATGCCTCTCTAAAAACCTAGTGTATCCCAGGCTTCGAGGACGAGGCGTTGGGTGCGGTATTCGCCGAATTGTTTCATTTCATTATTTTTGAGGACTCGGAAGGTTTCGCTGGGGAAGTCGGGGCCATAAATGTCGGCGGGGTCGAGGATGTAGCGGAGTTCGTCGCGGGTGAGGCCGTAGAGGTGGGCGTAGTAGGCATCGAGTTCGGCACGAAGCAGGGCACGGCGTTCTGGGTTCCAGATGAAGGGTTCGCCGTCGTAGCCCATGTCTTGGGCGAAGGGTTGCATGTCCCAGGCGGTGTAGGTGAGTTCGAGGACGCGAGGGGCGATGAAGTCGATGTCGGTTTGGCTGTAGAATTCTGGAGCCAGAACGGGGAGTTGTCTCAATACTGTAAAAGTTATGTGAGTTCCACCCAATTTCTGTCTTGTGATGAAGTCGAATATCAAAGAGTTGACGTTTCCTAAAAAGCAGTTGAATGCATTTTGATAGTTTGCCTCAAAGTGTATGAGTGGTGCAGTGTGCCCAACTCCCACACGAGGCAAAATGCTGAAAATAGCTGTCCGCTCGTCGGTTGAACGACAAATATCGCGGAAGGCAATGAGCCAATTCTTTTTCCACTTATGGGCGAGACGATTTTCGACCTCCGATCGCCCAACCCAATAGCGCGGCACGGGCAGGCAGTTGGGGTCTTGCTTTTCGGCATCGGTCATATCGCGGGTGGAGCCATCGACGGTGTAGGTGGCCCAGCGATGGTCAAACTGATGCAGCATCTTAGCTTCGTACAGCGGGACAGATCCCTCACTCGGTTCGGTGGCAAATAAGCCGCTGTCGTTGGACATGTGGAACATTGCAGAAAAGGAAATTCCCCAAGGATTTTGTCCGGTGCGATCGTTTTCTAGGACGGGGACGCGCTGATAAATCTTTTGGGTCAGTTCAGCGTCAAAACGGGTGCGGAAAATGGGACAGGTTAAGGTGTTGGGGTTGATGAGGGCAATATTGTCAGGGGTAAGGTGAAACACCCGCGCTAGATTCTCAAGATACCGAACCTGGGTGGCAAAAAAGGAAAATTTTGATTTTTGAACTTGGCTGCCGCTAATACAGAGCAATGAAAACTTATAGCTGCGATGAACGGATGAAAAGAGCGCATCTCGGTTCTCAAAGTCATAGAGACTGGCGATCGCTCTTTTTGAATCAAATCTCCAAAAAACTTCTTGCAGGTGTCGTCAGTCGCGATCCCAGTCGGGACAATAATCCCAGCTCTGCCAACAGCACTGACAACATTGCGAACGGTTTCGGAAAACACAGCATAAGTGTTAATGTCTCCGGTCGCTGTAAGCAGAAAGCGATTAGACTCTCGAATAAATTTACCCTGAGCATCGGCATCATGCTTTGCTGTTTCCCATTCTGCGGCTAAGTTAGGGTCATTGGTCTTCAATTGCCAGATTAACGCTTCCCTTGCCGCCTTGTTAGCTGCACTAGCAATTTCTACATTTCTTGCGGCAAAAAATTCTTTTTCTTGTAGTTTGATCCGTTCCCACGGGGGATTCCCCAACACACAATCAAACCCACCCAGCCCAAATACCTCTGGGAACTCTAATGGCCAATGGAAAAATTGCTTTTCATCAGCCAGTCGATCTGCTGCATTCACAACCGCCTGCGTCGCCCAGTTTCCTTTTAGCAAATTCTCTAACACCCCCGAAGTCGGCAAAAGCTGTAAATGCTGCTCCGTCAACGGCATAAAAAACGCCGCCGTCCAAAGATTACAGGCCGAACGATCTCGCAACCACGACTTCAAATGCCGACCGTGCTCATACTTCGCCTGCTTTTGTCGCACCGCTGCCGGGTCATCATCTTTCATCCCCTCAATCTCGCGCCATGCCTTCGCATATTCCTCGCGGTCTTCAAACGTTGACTCCAGCTCCAGGGAAAGTTGCCCTCGCTCGATATCCTTCAGAGCTTTTTTGTTCGACTTCTTCATCTGGGATGCAATGGCTTTATCATCCCCCGTCACCGCTGTATAAGCCCCATCAGGAATGCCTTCCTTCAAACAATCCAGATCCAACACTCCCACCAACGAGTTACCACACTTGATCCGATGATCCAGAAAATTGAGCGATAGCCCCCGACATAACCCCTCCAGCCACAACGCCACCTTACAAAGGTCAACCGCCAACGGGTTCAAATCCACCCCATAAATACAGTGCTGAATTACATCCCGAATCGCCTGCCGCAACGGTTCCGACCCCGGTTGCGCCTCCCCTGTCCGCACCCGCGCCAATTCTTTGCCAATTCGTCGGGCTGCTGCCAGCAAAAAATGACCCGACCCGCAAGCCGGATCGCATATTTTGAGGGAGAGGAGGGCGGCTTCTTGGCGTTGTTGCAGGGAAAGTGGGGGATCGGGAGTGGGGAATCGGGAGTGGGAAGTCGGGAGGTTGTTTATTGTTTGTTCTGCATTGCTCGGATCAATGATCTCAGCATCTTGCCCACTGTCTGGCATTGTTGCAGCAGCGGTGAGGAGTTGGTGCTGGTCACCAGACTTACCCTGGTTGCCAGCAACAGATGGGTTTCTAGTTCCTTCAGAGATCCCTGAGCGATCTTCAGAAATCGGATGTACTCCCCCCTGTTCTCTCGACCGTAACCTTCGGCGATGTTCGCTGGAACCGATACTGCTGCCCTGCGGACTTGAGAGGTCATCCCGTACATCTCCTCCTTCGGAAACTCCTTCGTGACCTGGTAACACCTCTCCGCTAGCGTCATCGCCTCCTGCCAAACCCTCAGATCCTGATAAGATTCCATCGCCAACTCCCTGGCTCCCAACTCTCGACTCCCGACTCCCAATCTCCCGAAACTCTTCCTCCGCCTCCCTCAACTTCTCCTCAATCACAGGCTCCAACGCACTTTTGATCAACTGCCCCACCAACTCCGGCGGCGTGTAATAGGAACCCGTCGTCTTGCGATCGCTCCCCGTCACCAACTGAAATTCCCAAATCCCCTCCCGCTGAACCACCTTGGGATGGAACTCCAGCAAACTCTCATAAACACTACCCAGCTCCTCAACATCCAACGCCCCATAATTCACCCGGCGTAATTGGCTCTTCTGCTCATAGAGCGACAACTGTCGCAAAGCCAACGTCAAATCATGATTATCGATCGCACAACCATCCAAAATACCCAACGTAGAAGACCCAAACAAATCCCCATCCAATGGCGATAGCCCCAACAACTGACCGCGCCAATTTTCATCAAAAAGCTGAAACGTCACCCGTAAACCCTGCCACAGATCTTGAAACCCTTCCCGCCTCCAACCACCATCTCGCTCCACTAGGGCACGTAACCGCTCAATACTGTAGTACTCCCGATAAATCCGCACCTTCTCCGGATCATCCGTAGAGAGCAGCAGATTGCGCGATTCCGCCACCATCAAAAATAACAGCCGATAGATCAGCATTAAGAGCTGCCTGTAATAGGCTTCCGGCGTAAGTGTTCCCTCACCCCCAGCCCCTCTCCCTGAGGGCGAGGGGAGAGTCTTGTCCCCCTTCTCCCTAGGGGAGAAGGGGTTAGGGAATGAGGGCATCAATTTATCTCGAAGCCCCTGACTCTGGGGATGCTGCAAAAATCCCGTCCCCAAAATCTTTAGGGCAGATTCCACCCCGTCCCGCAGGCGATCGCGAACCCGTCCCCCTTGCTGCAAAGACTCCTGATGATAAAACTCCAGCAAACATTCGTCACAATCCTCCATCCCTTGAGGCAAGCGGGAGCGATGAAACAGCCGATAGAACAGGCCAAACTCAGCAAAGTTTTCCCCCTCAAGAATCTGCTCCAAATCAAACTCGACATAGGTCAACCGCGTCATCAACGTCGAGTCCCGTAGTAACCGCCAACGCCGACCATTCGTCACCACCGACCAAAGATGCTCAGTCCGGTTCAGATACTCCTGCACCAGAGCATGGGCAGAGAGCCGGGGTGTTCCACTCGGAGGCCGCTGCTCTAACCGAACACGACACCCAATAATATGAATGGGTGGTTGTTTATAAATTTCGTTGAGATCGGGAGTCGAGAGTGGGGAGTCGGCAGTCGTCTTCCCCGATTCCCTACTCCCTATTCCCCATTCCCCTCTCCCCGCCCGATGGGAAATTGCATAAGTCTGCTCCTCCACAACCTCAGCTTTAGCCACATAAACAGGGTCATACCCTAAACTCCGCAGAAACGGTACCACCCACTGTTCTCGCGTCACGGTCGTTGCTGGGTCGTTTTCCGGCAGTCGGGATAAGGCTCTTTGGAATGCAGCCCAATAGGCTTTGGCATCGCCCCATGCGATCGCAATTTCATCCGCTAACTTGTCAGACTTGGCAAGGCCAAAATCTTCTGGAGATTGTCCTTTGACCGCTCCAGTCAAGAGTTCTGTCGTCAAATCGGGCGCAATCAGATTGCCCTGGATATCAACCCCAATCGGCATATCGACTGTCGTTTTCATTCTGCTGACCTCCGTTGACCGGGCTGAAGCACAAATAAACCCAGCACATCCATGGGCAACTGAGGCTTTACCCGCACCTGTCCCTCCTTCGTTAGATTGCGAACTCGTCGGTGGGATTGCGCCAACGATTGACCCCGTGCTTGGGCGATCGCCTCTAGCTCCTTCTCAAGGCTACCCAGACTGTCGATCAGTTCTTCAATTTCCATCCGCTTTAAGGCAGGGGCAATATCCCCTACAGGTTCTGCCTTCTGAAGTAAATGCTGGGACTCGTCCGGTTCAAGCCAGAGTGGATTTGAGGGAGGGCCGGTAAAACCAGCCACAAAACATTCCTCAGCCAACAATGTCTCCACTCGCGGACTGCTCAGGAGATAACGCGACCTGAGCAACAAAAGGGTTGTACGTTTCTCTACGGCATCAGTAATGGTAAAACCGCAACGAGCTGCGATGGTCTCTGACCGGCCATCGGCCATCGGGTTATGGAGATTCTCAAGCGTCTCCTCCAAAAGATAATGAGCCAAGCCCTCCACCAGCGAATGATTTCGCCCCACATACTCCACCCCTTCCGGTGCTGGTGTCGTAAAGGTGATGGTTCGAGGTTGTGTCCCCAGACTGTTTTGCAGCGGTAACGGAATAGACGGCAGTAACCAACCCAGTTTTTTCTTTTGCAAAGAGGTGTTCAATCGACTGCACGCCGCCTTCACAAAGCGCTCTACATCGGCTTCGCTGCCTAGGATTTGATCCGACTCCACCAGCTCTTGCTCAACTTCATCGGGTTTAATCGCCCGTTGAGCAAATCGAGTCCGACTGACTTTTTCCCGCTCCACTGCGCGATCCCAATTCTGATGAACCCGATCGACCGCCGATTCCTCGTTATCCAGCAAATCCAAGAGCGAAAGTTGTTCAGCATCGGCTTTCCGGTCAAACAGCGACTTAAACACAGCCTCTGAAACCGTGGCGCTGTCCATGGGTACAGGCACTGTAATCCCCAAAGTCTTGTGAATTTCCACAGCTTTCCGAATCAAAACTTCTAAAACGGCACCATCAACCGGATTATCTTGCCCATAGAGCAAATAGCTTTTGACTAATGGTGCGGTTTGGCCATAGCGGTCAATTCTGCCCTCCCGTTGCTCTAACCGATTGGGATTCCAAGGCAGATCGTAATGAATCACCGCATTGAAGCACTCTTGCAGGTTTACCCCTTCACTGAGACAGTCCGTTGCCACTAAAATTCGCGCTGGATAGGTCGTCAATTCCTCCAAACGCACTTCTCGCTCATCCTCAGATAACTCGCCTGTAATGGGAATGACTCGAATTTTGTTCCCCCGCTTTTTCTCAAATTTGCTTCGCAGTTCTTCCGCCACATAGTTGGCCGTTGCAATATAGCGACACCAGACGATTGGATTAAAACCTGCGTTGAGTAAGCCCTCAATGGTGGCGATCGCGGCCTGAAGTTTGACATCCTTTGCACCTTTAAGCTTAACCGCCGCCTGGATAAACCCTCGCAGTTTACGGCGATCGGAATCCTTATAGGTCTGTTGCCCTTGCTCAATGGCGATCGTGGGTTGAGCATCAATGGCCTGTTCTTGGTCTGTGGGATCGTAGGTGTAAGCCACCATCAAATCTTCATCAATCTCGATGGACGACTCCGTCTCAACATCAGTCTTAGTGACCTGCTTGCTGAGCGTTGCAATGGCAGCTTCAGGAGAAGACATCACACAACGAATCAAACCTAACGCAGCCCAATAACGTCCGCGCCGCTGAGCATGACTCATATCCTGAGTGGTGGTTTGAACCAGACCACGGGCAAAATTATAGACCTGCTCGAACAAATCTCGATAATCCTTAGACAGCTTATAAGGCTGTTCTTGCGGGTCACGTTCTGGGAAAGGGGTCTCATTCCCTAGCCATCGCTTCACATCAGCCCGTCGCCGCTGCACAAAGTGATTGGCCAGCTCAATTCGCTGCTCTTGACTCAGATGATTGATGTCCCAAGCCTCAAACCTGCGATCGAGCAAGCCAAGAATAGACAGAAATGACGCTTCAATTCCACTGTGGGGGGTCGCGCTCAGCAAAATAAGATGCTGAGTGTCTTTCTGGGCAATCTCCTGAATGAGTTGATGCCGCTGCTGTTGAGAAACGCTACGTCCTCCTGGTCGGGCACAGGTATGGGCTTCATCCACAATAACTAGGTCTGGGCAATGGGTCAGGAAGCTTGCTCGTCGGCGATCGGACTTAGCATAATCCAGACTGACGATGATATGGCGATAGTAACCAAAGACATGATGATTGCCGCCGGTCAGACCTCGCTCTAATTTAGTAACCGTTCCAGAACGAATCACCACCGCATCAATATGAAATTTCTCCCGTAGCTCACGCTGCCACTGATCGCAGAGATGCGGTGGGCACAGCACGGCTAACCGCTTCACTTCGCCGCGATCCAGCATTTCCCGTGCGGTGAGGCCAGCTTCAATTGTCTTGCCAATCCCCACATCGTCTGCAATGAGGAGGCGTATAGTCTCTAACCGTAGCGCCATCAGTAGCGGAACAACCTGGTAAGGCCGGGGGCGCACCGATAACCGACCTAACGACCGAAATGGGCCAGCTCCACTCCGAAGGCTCAGTCGGGCCGCATCCATCAGAAGCTGAGCCGCCGTGTGATCTTGGACTGCTTCTGGCCGGGGCGCTGGAAATTGAGCCGATGCAATTGGCTCTAATTCAAGGGGCTGGTAAATGCCGCAAACTTGATCCTCGTTCCCACTAAGCGGACGCAGCCGAATGACCTCAGAATTTTCTGAGGGTAATACAACCCATTGGCGATTACGACAGGTAACGACAGCACCAGGGGTGGGAAGAAAACTATTTGCCATTCAGTCACTCAATCGGTAGAGAAAATTAAGGATACGTATGCCAAAAGACTACACTTTTAGGGATTATCAAAACAATTTCAGGATATAAACATGTGCAAACCTCCGTGCAGGTGTCTCAAAACAGAGGAGCGATCTAGAGCCTGAAGGTGTCTTTTTTGGCTAATTAATCCCCAAAATCCCTCCCGTGCCGGGGTGGATCCAACATCCATTCGGGGGAAACAGTAACAGTGCTGGCACGATCATACTCTTCACCAAGACCACAAACGCTGGGTCGAAACAAACAAGAAAAGCCCTAGTCTGGTCTTCAGCCTACAAAGTATGGAAAATCTTGTGATGACTCCAATGAGTCCATAAATGAGCGTGAATAGTCGTTCTAATTCGTCAAAACCCCAGCTTCCGCCCCACCCAAACCACACGCCCCACGATCGCAAAGTCCGTCCCCTCATCCTGCAAATTCACTGCAAATGAGTCATAAGCCGGATTATCCGAAGTCACTCGAACCACCCCCTTCGGCTGGCGCTGCAAACGCTTCACTTGAAGCAGCCCATCATACCGAGACACATAAATCCCATCCCGAATCGGTTCCACCCTAGAACTGACCAGCAGCATATCCCCATCCATAATTGTCGGCTGCATCGAATCCCCCCGCACATAAATCATACTCACCTCCGCCGGACACACATGCAGATCCTGTCGGAGCCATTGCAAATCCACCGAAATCAACTCCGGCTCACCCGCAGCCTCCACAAAGGACCCCGGCCCAGCCGAAGCCCCAATGTCAAACTTCGGAATCTGAACACACTCTTCCTCCTCTGTATTAGGGACAAAAGGATCGCCCTTCCCCGTAATCAGCCAAGTGAAGTCCGCCCGATGGGTCTCGCAAATCCGGGCAATGACCTCCGCATCCGGCAGACGATCCTCCTTCTCATAACGGATCAGAGTGCTTTTACTAATGCCAATACTTTTCGCAAACGCCTGCTGCGTCAGTCGCCCCCGCATCTGCTCAATCCGCTGACCGATGCCCTTCGATAACGGTTCCCTCGGTTCTGCCTTCGCCTGCGATCGACCAGTTGTGGTGCTTGAACTCCTTGCCATAGTTCACCTCCATGCATAAAAGTGTCCGAACGGACAATCAAGAAAAAGTGAATTCAGAAATATTTTGTGCCAGCTTTTAGAAAGCTGCTAGATTCTTATAAGACTCGTCAAGTCTATCAAAAAGTGTCCGAACGGACAATATTTGTCATGAAAGCCATGACGCATAGGGGATGGAGGATGCAAACAACCAACTCACCAGAAAAAACCTTCAACATTCGAGACTTTGTGACCTTCGATCGCAATGGGCGGGCATACTGCCCCAGTTGCGAACAAAACAAAAGGGCGATCTCCACCGCCCAACTCCGCAAAATCCATCAGACTCGCCTCGACTGTGCCCTCTTCAGCCCCATCGATGTCGTAGATTTTCTCGCAAAAGTCCTCGAAAAGCGCGAGTGGATTATCGCAGGCAAAATCCCCAGAGGGAGAACGATCGCTCTGATTGCCGACGGCGGAACCGGAAAAAGTCGTCTCAGTTATGACTTGGCCGGATGCGATCGCATCCGGCCAATCCTGGAATGGCTTCCGCACTACTCAAGGAAAAGTCTTGATCATCCAAACTGACGAACCCGATGTCGATTTCTCCGACTCCCTCAGAGATGCCAACTACGACCGATTCGAGCGCGGACTGGTACAGGTCGAAACCGAATGGCAATTTTCCCAGATCCCTCAGTTGACCCGATGGCTCGAACAGGAACAACCCTTACTGGTCATCATCGACTCCTTCACCGCCGCCAACCGCGCCAGCGAGCTAGACGAGAAAGACACCAACTATGGCTCCTGCATTTACGACCTGCGAAACGTCGCCAACACCTACGGCTGCACCTTTCTAATCCTGCACCACACCAACAAACTGGGCGAGAGTCGGGGCACAACTGCAATCCCTGACAACGTTAGCGAGGTCTGGTACCTGCGGCATCCTAAGTCTGAAGACAATCTGCCCAACGATCGCCGCATTTGGAGCATCGAAAAATCCCGCAGCCGTTGTTCGGGAAAGTTCGCGATCGGTTTCGACCCCGATGAGTGCGTGGTCGTCTACCACGGCGAACACCAAAGCACGCCCAATGGTCAGGGCAACTTAGAGGCAAGGTTGTTGGAGCACTTTGGGCGATCGCCCGGAATCCCTTTCGAGATCGAAGAGCTTGCTTTACAGTTCAGCAGCAGTGAAGCCCACATTCGCAGACTGGTCAAACGCCTCTGGCGGCAGGGTCACATTTTAGAAGAGACACGGGAAGTCTCAGCCAATAACGGCAGAGGGGGACGCTCCAGAAAAAAAGTGTTCGTTTACCCCGAATCGGATGATCAAGTGACAAAAACCCAGACAGGGCAAAGCTCTTTGTCACTTGATCAAGAACAGTCCAAAGATAATCAGGTGACAAAACCTACGCAAAATCAAGATTCTTTGTCACTTGATCATCAAAACCCTCACACGGACGATCCATTTCTCAGCGCATCGATGCCGCTCAACATGGGGGACTGGGTAGAAATCCTGACGGGCTATTTCGCAGGCAGACACGTTGAAGTGGTGGGCTTTCCACGAGAAAAACCCGGATGGGTGGATGTGAAGGGCAAGGACTGGGCTATCACCCATCAGTATCAACGGAACGATTTACGATGGATTAGGAGAGCACAGGTATGACGATGAAAGTTACCGAGACCCAGACAGCCGTCTGGTGCAATAAGCATGAGGCAACCAGGATTTTAGGAGTATCGCTGTCCACCCTCAAGAATCTGCGGCTCAATAGCCAATTGATTGAGGGAATTCACTGGGTTCGCTTCTCAAGTCGCTGTGTTCGCTACAATGCCGAACTTCTCAAAAATTGGGCTGCAACCCAGTCGGATTCTGTGCAACATGACCAGGCGATTGCTCAGTATTTAAACTCTTTGCCCTCCAATCAGCAAAAGACTCGTGGGCGGAAAGCAGGGTAGGCTCAAAGCCAAAGATACCGTTAGAACTCCGGTACAAATAGTTCACGTTTATTACCTGCATAATGCCTGTAGATAATTTCTGGAGAGTTGCCTACCAAACGAGCGACATCCTTAGCATCCAACCCATTTTCCAGAGCCAGCGTAATGAAAGTGTGACGGATATTGTACTGCGGAAGATATTGTTCAACCTTGCCTGCGGTAACCAAAGATTCAACAACCGGCTTCCAGATGCGATTCAAGAAGTTGTGAGAGTCAATGGTCTTGCCACTGGGGGCAAAAAACACCAGATCGTCTGGCTTTGCAGTTTTGAGCTTAATTGACAATAGAAATGCCTTGAGACTCTCATTACAAGGAAATGTTCGGGCCTTGCCCGTCTTTGTTTCACCCAAAATCCTGGTGTCACTGGGTCTTGCTTCCTTGAACTGAATTTTCAGACAATCTGCCGAGATATGCTTCCACTTGAGCGCGATCGCCTCTTCGGACCTGCATCCAGTCATAAACAGAAACCGGACGTAGGAAACATAGTAGGAGTGGGGCACAGGAGCAAACTTGGATGAGTAGGTATTCTGCTCAAAAGCCTCAATAATTGCATCCTGCTCGGCTTGCGAGAATGGGGCACGGCTGGTCTCTCGCTTCACCTTCTTAATGTCCCCGGCCATGCCCTCAAATGCATTTTCAGACATCAACCCTGACTTGACCGCCCATTTACAACAGGCGTTGATTTGGATCAGGGTTCGACGGGCAATCTCGCTGCTATATTGCTTCAGCAACCAATCCCTAACACCCACAGCATCTTCGACCGAGCGGGGTATGCTTTGTAAGCGCTTGGCAATTTTGCCATAGTCCCTAACCAAGGTACTGGCCGCAACCTGAGGGGATTTGTACTGGGTGTACTTTTCCCATAAGTCAGCCAATGCCAACTTCGGCTCTGCAAGTGGTGTAAAAGACGGTGTAACTGTGCTGAGTACCGACTGGGGCTTGTACCTTGCTAGGGTCGGATCAAAACGATCAAAGGCCATATCGGCCTCAATCAGCTTTGCCTTTGCCTCTGCCGCTTTGCGGTTGATCTTATTGTCCGGCAACCCCAAGGAGAGGTAATGCCGCTTGCCAGCATAATGAAACCGGAGCTGCAAGCGACCATTGGAAACTAAGATCGAAACAGATCCCTTGCTATTTCTACGTTCCGAGCTTTCTGAGTACATTGGACAAAGTTGAACATTCAATGGTGTAAACTCCTCTATTCTAACCTATTTTACACCAAACTTACACCACTTTTCTGGCTAAACATGTCCAATAATGACCAACCCGTGTCGTCAATCAACTACGGAGAAGGGATTTATAATGCTTGAAATACTAATGGCTCAGGGCAGATTTGAACTGCCGACCTTGGGCTTATGAGTCCCCTGCTCTAACCACTGAGCTACTGAGCCAAATCACCAGAAGATTCTAGGCTCTAGGGGAATGACCCGCTTGACCTTGTGAAAACTCTGACAATTTAACAGCCTAGCATACTCAGCCGTGCCTTTGTTACGTTGGGATTAGGGATTTTTTTCTTGCCGAAGAATACTTGTATCAAGCAGCTTAAAGGATTCGCCAAGGTTAAGCTGGGCGCAACATGGGAAGATAGCAAATATGTAACTCTTCCCCACACTCATGGACATTAAAAACGGCTTTGTTGGCACTGTCGGCAACACCCCCTTGATTCGCCTTAACAGTTTTAGTGAACAAACAGGATGCGAGATTCTGGGCAAAGCTGAATTTCTCAATCCGGGTGGTTCTGTCAAGGATCGGGCTGCTTTGTTTATTATCAATGATGCCGAAGCAAGAGGTGTCTTAAAACCAGGTGGGACAGTTGTTGAAGGAACAGCGGGGAACACGGGGATTGGGTTGGCTCATATTTGCAATGCCAAGGGCTATCAATGTTTAATTGTCATTCCTGACACGCAATCTCAAGAAAAGATGGATGCTCTGAAGGTGCTAGGGGCTGAAGTGCGGGCGGTTCCTGCTGTCCCTTATAGTGATCCCAATAACTATGTTAAACTTTCGGGTCGCCTTGCCTATGAGATTGAAAATGCAGTATGGGCTAACCAGTTTGACAATTTAGCCAACCGCCAAGCCCACTACGAAGGAACGGGTCCTGAAATCTGGCAACAGACCAATGGCCAGATTGATGCCTGGGTGACGTCCACAGGTACAGGTGGAACCTATGCAGGGGTTGCCTTGTATCTAAAAGAACAAAATCCTAACCTGAAAACCGTCTTAGCCGATCCCTTAGGCAGTGGTCTCTATAGTTATGTCAAAACAGGGCAGATCAAGTCTGAAGGCAGTTCCGTGACCGAAGGAATTGGCAATAGCCGAGTCACCGCAAATTTAGAGGGGGTACCCATCGATGATGCTATTCAAGTGGATGATCAAACCTGTTTGCGTGTCATTTATCAGTTGCTGCGACAAGATGGTCTGTTCTTAGGCGGATCGGTAGGCATCAATGTGGGGGCTGCGATCGCCTTAGCCAAAGAAATGGGTCCAGGTCATACTATTGTCACGGTTTTGTGCGATAGTGGCACTCGGTATCAATCCAAACTGTTTAATCCAGATTGGTTAAAAAGTAAAGGACTTAGCCCTGGTTAAGCAAATCGTCTGTTCGGGGATAGAATCAACTGAGCAGATTCGAAACGCTATACCTTGCATGGAACATCGCTGGAATTCGGTTAAACAATACTGGGCTAGCTATAAGACCGTTTTTTATACCTGTCTGTTGATGGCGATTTTGGCCTTCTTTGGGCGGGCGTTGTATGAGAACTGGCAAGCGATCGCAACGATTCAAATCACCCTATCAGCTTGGGCTTGTTTGGCGATCGCCACCGGAATTACCTTGTTTGCCTTTATCTGGACGGGGTGGGTATGGGGCTGGATTCTTGAGGATCTAGGGCACCCCGTCAACAACATCTGGGCCACCCAAATCTACCTCACCACCAATATTGCTAAATATCTGCCCAGTAATTTGGTGCACTTGTATGGTCGCACTCTGGCAGCAACCCAAATTGGCGTCCCTATTCCTGCTGCTTCATTGAGCATTATTCTCGATACCTTACTCATGATCGCATCAGGGTTGATCCTCGGCTTGTTGAGTGTTCCTGGAAAGGGTGGTTGGTCCGCAGGTGTTGGCTTATTAGTAGTTTTAGGGGTAATGCATCCTCTTGTTCTCCGTTTTTTAGTGCGGCAGTTGCTCCACCTTGCCGCTGCTTTCTCCAAAATCAAGCAGCATAGGGCTAGCCCTTTTCCCCTTAAACACTACCCTTGGCGACCCTTACTCGGAGAAATTGGGATTCTGATTATGCGAGGTTTAGGGTTTGTCTTAACTGTTCAGGCTCTGACTCCTGTTGAAATTGAAGCTATCCCCCAATTAATCAGTATTTTCAGTATTGGCTGGTTACTAGGGTTCATTACACCAGGTATTCCAGGCGGCCTGGGTGTATTCGAACTGACCGTTAGTCGGTTACTGACGAGTCCTGCTGTATTGACTGAGGCTCAGACCTTCTCCTATGGCATGGCGTTAGGCAGCGTGGCGTTGTATCGATTAATGAATACGATCGCCGAAGCCATTGGTGCAAGTTTAGCCTGGTTAGATACCAAGCAATCTAGTGCTGCCACTACACCCCTATTGAGGTCAACATCCAATAAAAGAGATCTGTAGAGTATTATGGAGTATAAGTTAACTGAGTAGAGCTAGGTTCGAATAAATTCCTAAAAATGCTTGTAAAACCTGTATATTTACTTTGTGGAATCATAAAATATTGTTTTTTATACCAATTTCAGATCAATTCACACTATTTGCATTTGGGTCATCCTCAGTAGTGGACTAATTGAAACAATGCAACTTCAAGTGAAAATGGTATTAGGTCTGTCCGTATATTTGCGGAGGGCAACCCTACTCAATAACGCGTACCCTTTTAGGATAGGCAAGTTAATTATTATGTCAGCCGTTGGAAATTCCCACAATTTCTATTGACGCTGGATACATAATTGCCTTGTGTATTAGGAGAAATCTAGCGTGACTCCCTCTCAGCTTCGCGGCATCTTGAAGCGAAAACGACACTCTCGTCTCAATCACCTATATGCTGCTTGCCCAACTGTTATTTACAGCATTCATCCAGACACTTATGATTTAACGGCGATTTCACAGAGTGTGGCTGGCTTGTTTGGTTATAGGGACTTGGAACTATTGGTGGTACCCAGCCGCTGGTTGTCCCTTATTCACCCTGAGGATCGGGTTCAGGTCTTAGAATGCTTAAGCCGGGGTACTTTAGAGACCCGTCAAGAATGCCAATATCGATTTAAGCATAAGCATTTGGGATATCGCTGGGTTCACAATATTTTTCAGCTCGTACCCCAACCCCATGAACCTGGATTGGAGCTAATTGGTTGTTGGTTAGATCGCACTGAACATCAACAAAGTCAGATGGAACTGTACCATCGAGACACTTTATTGGCCGCTGTGGCCAAAGCAAGTCAACATCTGTTGACCCACACCCATTTTAATATGGCTGTCACCAAAGCCCTGGCCGTGGTGGGAAGTGCAGCCCGGGTGGATCGCATCTATGTTTGTGAATTCAAATCTTCCTATCAAGAGGCCTCCCCAGTTTCCCATTTACGCTATGCTTGGGTGAAAAAAGCAGAGTTAAGCTCTAGTTGGCAGTTACCCTGGTCTGTGCCACCAGACTTGCTCTCTCAACGAGAGTGGTATCAAGCTTTAGTGCGTCGGCAACCTTTTGCCCAATTGACAAAAAACTTTAGGGATCAAGAGCGATCGCACTTAATGGAAGCCGAAGTTGGCTCTGTTCTGTTACTTCCCATCGGCGTTGAAGAACAACTATGGGGATTTATGAGTATCGAGACCTGTCACCTGGAGCGACTGTGGTCTGCTCAGGACATCACCATTCTCATGACGTTAGTGGCTAACTTAAATGGAGCCTTAAAGCATTATCAAAAAGAAACCCAACTCCTCCACCATGCCTTTCATGATCCGTTAACCGATCTTCCCAATCGCGCTTTATTCCTCAATCGGTTGCAACAGTCCCTCAAACAAACCGAACGCTATCCTGGTTTTCTGTTTGCCGTCCTGTTTTTAGATTTAGATCGCTTCAAGATTGTCAATGACAGTATGGGTCATGGCGTGGGGGATCAACTCCTGATGGCGATCGCTGAGCGCTTATCGGCTTCTCTGCGGCCAGGGGATACGGCCTCTCGCTTAGGGGGAGATGAATTCGTGGTGCTGTTAAATGGCATTCAAAGCGTGCAAGATGCCACCACCGCCGCTGAGCGTCTCAGACAACAATTGACATTACCCTTTCACTTGGGAACTCGTGAAGTTTTTATTGATGTCAGCATTGGTATTACCTTGAGTAACTTTGGCTATCAGGATGCTGAACAGATCATGCAAGATGCGGATGTGGCGATGTACCAAGCCAAATCTGCGGGTAAGGGTTGCCACAAAGTGTTTAATATGGGTATGCAATCCCAGACCATGGCGCGATCGCAAATGGAAACTGAAATGCGACGAGCCATTGAAAGCCAAGCCTTTGAGCTTTATTATCAACCCATTTTTGCCTGAGCACAGGCACCATTACCGCCTTTGAGGCCCTGATTCGCTGGTATGACAGTGATCATCAACTAATTGCCACCGCCGATTTAATTGATGTAGCCGAAGAGTCCGGAATGATTCAAGACTTGGGTCTGTCTGTTTTGCAACAAGCCTGTGAACAACTGCATCAGTGGCAGCAGTTGCCCCAGTATCAGTCTTTGCACATGAGTGTCAACCTCTCGGCCAAACAACTCTTCTATCAAGAGTTGGTGAGCAAAATTGATGATATTTTGGAAAAAGTAGGATTAATCCGGTTCATCTGAAGCTGGAACTCACAGAAAGCACCATGATCCGCAAAGACTCAGGCACGATCTCCATCCTGTCGCAATTGCGAGATCTCGGTTTAGATCTGTATCTAGATGATTTTGGTGCAGGCTACTCCTCTTTGAGTTACTTGTACAGTCTACCGATTAGTGCCCTAAAGATTGATCGCTCCTTTATTCAACGGATTGATATGGGAGAGGAAGGTCAGGCAATTATTCGCTCAATTTTACTGCTGGCTCATAATCTTGGCTTAAAAGTTGTTGCCGAAGGCGTTGAGAATAAAACTCAACTGCATTATCTACTCTCTTTAAACTGCGCCTATGGTCAAGGCTTCTTATTCTCTCCTCCTTTGACGGCTCAAGGGGCAACCTCTTTGTTGCGATCGCAGAAAATTTTAAATGCCAAGCTCTGCAAAGCCAGGAAATGTATGCCCCTTAATCTTCATAAATTCGAGCTTCTGGGGCACTGGGAAACTCCTCACAATATTTCTCAAAATTACTTTTGGGCTTTTCCACAAAATCACTCTTCTTGAGAATGTCAGTGATGGAAATAATGCCTAAGAGGTGATCTGCAACCACAGGTGCGCGACGAATACCCGTATTGGCAAACAAACGAGCCACATACTCAACCCCTAAATCAGGACTGACCACAATACAAGGCTTGGTCATAATTTCATAGACCTTCATTTTTTGGGATCATAGCCAAAAGCAGCCACCTTATAGACAATATCGGTCTCACTCACCATCCCATAGGGATCGCCTGCATACCGAGGTTTGACAATTAATGCCCGGATATTTTTATCCTTCATCAGGGCAACCGCCTCAGCAACCGTCGCTGATCCAGTAATGGCAACCACCGCTTGCGTCATGATTTCTTCTGCTCTCATCATAGCTTTAGGCTCCTCATAAATTGAGATTGGATAGGGGCATCATCACACACAAGCCGCTCAAAGTTTAGCTCAAAAGGGATGCCAAGCGGGTTAAGCGAGAGATGAATGTGCCTAACTCCCTGCCTGGAGAAGGTTGGTTAAACCGATGCTTAAAGATGCTGATCGAGCACAGTAGTGAACTTTGTGTAGGGATGAATGCCCACTAAGGTTTCCACTAGCTCTCCTGACTTAAAGACCAAAACAGCAGGAATGCTGCGAATCCCCAATTGCTTCGCCACGGTTTTATTGTGATCAATATCGACCTTGGCAACTTTAGCTCGTCCTTGATAGTCTGCTGCCAGTTGTTCCAGCAAAGGGCTTATTTTTTTGCAGGGACCGCACCAAGTAGCGGTAAAATCAATGACAGCAACCGTGTCGTCACTGATCCACTGTTCAAATTCACTGTCTTGGATATAAGGGATAGAACTCATGAGTGCTCAGGGGTAGAGTAAAGCCTTTTCTCGACCGATCAAGATAAAATCTCAAAGCAGATCAAGTTGGAGGGTCAAACGTTTGACAGCGATCAACAGAACTACCCCAACAGGATGTAGTAATGGCAACCATTACTACATGCCGCCGAGAATAGGTCGAGCGATTTGCACCTAGGAGATGGTTATTGCTCAAAATTGGAACTAACTGCGCCTAAACGGCTATTGAAGGGAAATGGCCTTCAACTTAAATTAAGCGGATGAAGATTGCCAGCATGTTCAGCTCAAAACTGTAGGAATATTTAAGTCTAGGAACAGTCCAAAACCGAATTTCTTGACAGCCTTTTACTGACAATGTTTCTAGCAAGCTACCCGTAACATTCCTCTACTATACCTGCTTAAGGGGTAGGTAGGCTGCCTTGTATAGTAGAGATGCAAAAGATTTGTAACATTTCTCTTTCACAACTCACTGAATTCTGATGGCTGCTGAACAATGGGATGTCAATGAGGTGAGTCAACGTCTGAACGAAGGACGACTGGCGAAGGCTGCCCAAGGGGGCTACGTTGGCTATGGATCCCCCCCCTTTGGCCAAACCGCCTACAAAGGAGAATTGGTTGATAATCCCCATGAAAAGCAGATCATTGAATTGATTCGCCGTCATCATAAATCGGGTAAATCCCTGCAACAGATTGCCGATTGGCTCAATCAACAAGGGTATCAGACCAAGCGAGGCTACCAATGGCAGCGGATTTCTGTCAAACGAGTTTTAGATCGCCTGTATGGCAAATCCACCCGTATTTCTGGTGAAACAAGGTCTTAGCAATCAGAGTGAAGCTAGCAGGGCAAAGGTTTTTGATTGCCCTCAGCCGCTGCTCATCATTATCCCTGTGCTTCCCAACAAGGTAAATCTCCTCATGCAGCAAGATGATCCGATGATATGTACGCCCAATTTAGCAGATGCCATCAATTACCATCCTCTGATTGTGTCTCCAGAGACACCTTTGTTGGATGTGATTGCTCGTATGAGCCAGACCCTTTTTAGTACCTGTACTTTGGAGAGTGCCCCGCATTCTTCAGCAGAGAAGAGTGTTGCACTGCCGTATTCAGAAGAAAAAACGGTTCTGCCCCGTCCGACTTGTGCCTTAATTCTGGAAGGGCAGGAGATTTTGGGGATTATCACCGAACGAGATATTGTTCGGGTGGCAGCAGCGGGTATGAACTGTGACCAAGTTGTCGCTGCTGATGTGATGGTTTATCCCGTTAAAACCTTGCCCTTAGATGATTGTAAAGATATCTTTGCGGTGTTGTTTCTATTTCGACGGTATCAAATCCGCCACTTGCCGATTATGGATGCTCAAAATCGACTGGTTGGGATTGCCGAACCTAGTGGCTTACGGAAAGTGCTCAAGCCGGCCAATCTTCTGAAATGGCGGCGCGTGTCTGAGGTGATGACAACTACGGTGATTCATGCCCCCCTGACTGCTTCTGTGTTGAGTCTGGCTCAGTTAATGGTTGAGCATCGGGTGAGTTGTGTGGTTATAGTCGAATCGGCTCTAGAGGAAGGTCTTAAACCTGTGGGTATTGTCACAGAGCGAGATATTGTCCAGTTTCAGGCCATGCAGTTTGATATTAGTAAAATCACGGCTGAGCGGGTGATGAGTTCTCCTTTATTTTTGCTCAGTCCTCAAGATTCACTGTGGGCGGCGCATCTTGAGATGCAGCAACGGCGAGTGCGGCGGTTGGTGGTGTCTTGGAATTGGGGTCAGGGTTTGGGAATTGTCACCCAAACGAGCCTTTTAAAGGTGTTTGATCCCTTGGAAATGTATAGCATTATTGAAACGCTCCAACAAACCATTCAGCAGTTGGAGGCGGAGAAATCGGTTGGCTGGCGGCGGACGAATGCTGAAGTTGGCTAAAAGGAATTCAGATGCAGGAATCTTGATTTTGAACAGATTGAGTGAGAGTCTTGAGAGCGAGGGTATTTTTGCTGCTTAGGTTGAAGGTATGGCTGCTGATGGGAACTATATTGTCGTGATGGTCACCGCTGCTTCCGAGGATGAGGCGGTTGCGATCGCCAACCACCTTGTCTATCATCACTTAGCCGCCTGTGTCAGCCTATTTCCAATCTCTTCTACCTATATTTGGAACAATCAGATTTGTCAGGAGCAAGAATGGCAATTGATCATCAAAACCCAGCAACAGCAATTTTCTCCGTTAGAAACAGCCGTGCGTGAACTTCATTCCTATGCTATCCCGGAAGTGATTGCTGTGCCTGTAATTGCTGGGTCACTTCCCTATCTAAACTGGATATCAACTCAAGTTAATGAGTAAGGGTTTGTCCTTAGGTTTTTTTCTGATGCAGAACACACGCTTAAATACCTTGGTTTCCACGATTGGCCAGCAAATCCGCCAAGAGCTACGCAATCCCTGGCGTCGCATTGCGGTGTTGGTGATTGCGCTGCTATTTGGAATTTACGCAGGGATTTCTTTTGCTGCGATCGCAGGTCAGTTGGCCTACATCGATATCATTGGTGCGGGCTTGGTCTTACTGTTGACAGAGCTGGTGAGTTGGATTTTTTACCGGAATTGGGGCAATGCTCACAAAGCCCTGTGGGCAGAAGCCCTAAATGCCTTTAAGCTCGGTCTCATTTATGGTTTATTTTTGATTGCCTTTATGTTGGGTAGCTAGCAAAATCTGTTAAGACCTATCAACGCAACCCTGGATAGGAAAAGTTGAGCAACAGCTAAATTTCAGTGAGCTTGGCAATATCCAGGGGTCTGGCGAAATAGTCGATATTTTGGCAGAGCATTTCAATCAATCCCTGGTCATCCGTTACATTTGCTTTAGTACAGTGGGTAAAGAAAGCAAACCCCAGCGTATCAACAGCGAGATGTCGTTTGATGCCATTGGTTGCTTTGTACTTAGTTTGGACTAAAAGATGGAGAAAGGCAGTCAATGAAGTTTACCGACTGCCATAAAGTCAATGAAGCCCTTAATCATCATTGACCCTATGCTCTTCGAGCAACTGCGCTAATTTCGCCAAACCCTGTATGAGAGCTTTGGCAAAGCCAAGGATGCCCTATTTGAGCTGATGAATGCGGTACTGTGTAGCCCAAGCATTCCGTCCTCCAACTCGAAGCCCACAAGCAAGCCTTTGAATCTGCCCCAAGTGTCATCTGGCTCAGTGATGGAGGGCGGGGCTTTTGGCGAGTTTATCGCACCTTCCGGGAGTAAATTGCCTGTCGAGTTAGTCAGAGCTTATCTAGCTGTATACTTCTGAGGACTTAGGATGCCAGCAGCCAGAGTGAAACTAGGGTAGGGTGATGCTTGTGGGGATATCCGTGTATGCCTACCGTAGAACGGGCTCTTGCCTTTGTCAGAATATGCCAAATGCTCGCCAATGGGGATCAACCTATTTACATATTCCGGTACAACCAGAACACTAAGATAGTATTTATCCTTGCTGGTGTGACTAAGAGCATAGAGGTTCTAATTTTTTCCGAATAGTTCACGAAAAATGCTTTTCTGGGACGGGGAATTATGAGTAAGACTGCGATCGGGTTTGGATCAGGTAACTTAGATTTACCAAAAATTTTGCGAAGGGGTCCTGAAGTCTGGAATCAGTGGCGAAAGAAGAATCCTGATACAAAGATAGACCTCAGCGATGCCAACCTCAGCGATGCTGAAAAATTTTCGTCTAAGCAAATCAAATCAGCCAACAACTGGGAGAGTGCTACATATAATGACAAGCGATTGGATGACCCTGAAGTTAGTAAACAGCTTGGATTAGATACTTTGAAGTGAACCCCAAAAATTGGACAGTAGGCAAAGAGAGTAAGCTGAAGTCCAGGAGGAACTGGAGTCATGGCAA
Organism: Acaryochloris sp. CRU_2_0; assembly: GCA_012034865.1. GTDB lineage: Bacteria > Cyanobacteriota > Cyanobacteriia > Thermosynechococcales > Thermosynechococcaceae > Acaryochloris. The sequence goes on from JAAUOM010000042.1 coordinate 22,136, forward strand.
AAAAGCCTAGAAGTTATAGCAACGAGTTCAAAGCCAAAGTGGTACTGGAAGTAGTCAGTGGTCAGCCGACACCGAGCGAAGCCTGTCGAGTCCACAAAGTTCATATGTTGGTGCTCAGCCGCTGGAGGAGTGAATTTCTCAAACAGGCTCTTAGCTCACCGAGAGGAGGATGACGCGATTGAGGCTTTGATTAGAAGGGGAAATTCTAATAGTCCCACCTATCCATTTTCTCAAACTGATGAGGACTTAAGAGAGATGGGTGAAATTCTTAAGAGAAAGCTAGGGAGCAGTGGCAGCACGATTTAGCAATTAGATATGGTTCTAGGCAAAGCCCTTGTTGAGAACGGGGTACACCTCACATAAAGCTGCAACAGCAATTGACAATAATTGTAGAAAGCTTTGCAGAAAGGCTGATCCTGAGCTTGATCTGCTTGCTTAACATCTAAACTATTATTAGGTAAGCGTACAAAAACAAGCGCATTAAAATCTTCCTTCTCCTTTATGCCCCACAGCTCTGCCATCCCTTACCCCTGGATCCCATCGTCCCTCAAGGTAGTGTTGCGGTTTTTATCTTCCCCATCCCTAGCAGTGATTTTGCTCGTGGGTGTGATGGGTACTGTGGCTCAGACTCCCGCTTGGGGTCAAACCCTACGGGAGAAAGTGACCTTTGCCAATACTGATATCAACGCTTTTTGGGCGCAGACCTTTCGCAGTATAGGTCGGAAATGGTATAGTCCTAGATCATATACCTACTTTAAAGTGATTAAGACGGCCTGTGGTGTTTCTGGCCCATTTAACGCCCTTTATTGCCCCCGTGATCATGGTATTTATCTGAATATTCCGTTTTTAGTGAGAGCCGATCAGCGCTGGGGAGACTTTGCCGCTATCACGATCATGGCTCATGAATACGGCCATGCCGTTCAACGCCAATTAGGGCTGAGTCGTCTCAATCGCTATCTCTATCAAGAAGAGCTACAAGCCGATTGCTTTGCTGGCGTCTATGCCCAGTATGCCAGTCGCAAAGGCTTACTGGATGCCAATGATGCCCGCGAAGGCTACTATCAGTCCTACTCAAGTGGCGTTGCCCAGTTTAATCCCAATACCCATGGGACGCGTGAGCAACGGGCTGAAGCCTTTCGACTAGGCTATAGCAGTGGTTTTAAGAGTTGCTTAAAATATACTGTGCTTAAATTCCGGCGTTGATTGATTCCCTGGGGCTGTTTGCTCCTCCTGTTCCTCTTTAAGTTTGATCTCGTGACTCCTGACACTCTTGCAGATCTTTTAGTGGCTGTCTCGGCTGGTCAGGTCAGTCCAGAGTTAGCCTTACAAAAACTGAAGTATTTAGCCTACGAGCCCGTCGCTGATTTTGCCAAAATTGATCACCATCGCACTTTGCGGACGGGTTTCCCAGAGGTGATTTGGGGACCAGGGAAAACCCCATCCCAAATCATTGAAATTATCCAGACTATGCAGGTGCATACCGATTGTGTGATGGCCACCCGGATTGAGCCAGAGGTGTTTGTGCAATTGCAATCGGCTTTGCCCCATCTGCACTACTACGACCAAGCCCGCATCTGTGCCACCATGCCGCTGCCTGCTGCGCCCTCTTATCCAGGACAAATCGGCATCCTGGCCGCTGGGACAGCGGATCAAGCTGTTGCCGCAGAGGCAGCAGTAACAGCAGGCTTGTTGGGATTTGCCGTCACTCGGTTTTGGGATATTGGCGTGGCGGGCCTGCATCGCTTGTTAAGTTGCCGGGATGCGATCGCCATCGCTGATGTCCTGATCGTGGTCGCTGGCATGGAAGGGGCTTTAGCCAGTGTCGTAGCGGGTCTCGTGGATGCTCCTGTCATTGCCGTACCCACCAGTATTGGCTATGGAGCCAGTTTTAATGGCCTTGCCCCCCTGTTAACCATGCTCAATTCCTGTGCCCCTGGAATTGGCGTGGTCAATATCGATAATGGTTTCGGGGCAGCCATCTTAGCAGGGCAGATTTTGAGAACAGCAGGTAAAGTTCAGCTCTCTTTTCAGCCTTCTAGTAGTGAGCAGCCTAATGAAGCTATGGGAGATGGAGGGGATGCTTGAAGACCCTTGCCAGTATTGATGGGGCTAAAGTTTTTGTCAATCCGTTACCTAAACAACGAGATTTATTTTTGGTGACGGGCTTCAATGACGGTATGGACATTGCCCCTAGGCAAAAAATCACCTTTGACTGTGATTTCTAAGGGATCGCAGGCGGCGATGAGGTCATCTAGAATTTGATTGACCGATTCTTCGTGGGAAATATAGCGATCGCGATAACTGTTGATATACAATTTCAGCGCCTTCAGCTCTACCACCCGCTGATCGGGTATGTAGGTCAGATAAATCGTGGCAAAATCAGGGTAGCCTGAAAACGGACATTTACAGGTAAACTCAGGCAACGTAATCTGAATATGATAGCGGCGTCCGATGCGGGGGTTGGGGAAGGTAATCAGTTCCCCTTCTTGAATCAAACGTTCCCCATACTTGGGTTCAGCAATGTTCTGCTCCAGCGTAGACTGCTGTTCAGCACCTAGATTATGGCTTGAAGATTGGCTCATAGATTTATTTAGCAAGTGTGGGTCACCCTACCCCTAATTAAAGATCCTTGGGGTTGGAAACGGCTAGACTTGTTATAGCGTAGACTGTGGCTACAAAGCAGACATCCATCCATGAAGATCCTTCTCTTGATGTTTTCCCAATTCTTTTCTGCCGCTCAAGCATGGTGTTCCCCTAAGCGATGGTCAACAATCCTTCGGCGGCGTATCCAGGTGATCTTAGCCACATTGTTGTGGGTGAGTACGACCTTAGGTGTGTCAATACCAGCACAGGCAGAGAGTATGACGCCTCGTTCTAGCCCTGCTGCCCAGATCTTGCCCACGGCTGATTCTAGCAAGATTGTTCCCCATAACTTTATTTCAGACGCGGTGCAAAAAGTGGGTGCCACTGTCGTCAGGATAGATACGGAACGCACCGTGGTTCGACCCACAGTTGATCCTTTCTTCGACGATCCCTTCCTGCGAGATTTTTTGGGTCCAGATCCCTATAGTCGCAGACCCCGTGAAGATCGGCTCCGAGGTCAAGGCTCAGGCTTTATTATTGACAGCTCTGGGGTTATCCTCACCAATGCCCACGTTGTCAGTAAAGCTGATACCGTCTCCGTTACCCTCAAAGATGGTCGTATTTTTGAAGGCGACGTTCGGGGAGTAGATGAGGTCTCGGATTTAGCCGTTGTCAAACTCAAAGGGGTGAATGAGCCTTTACCCGTGGCTCCCTTAGGCAATTCGGATCAAGCCCAAGTAGGAGATTGGGCCATTGCCGTGGGCAATCCTGTGGGGTTAGATAATACCGTCACTCTAGGGATCATCAGTACCTTGCATCGAACCAGTGCCGAGATCGGTATTCCGGGTAAACGTCTCGATTTTATTCAAACGGATGCAGCGATTAACCCTGGCAACTCCGGTGGGCCTCTCCTCAGCGATGCCGGCGAAGTGATTGGCATTAATACTGCCATTCGTGCTGATGCGATGGGGATTGGGTTTGCCATTCCCATCAACAAAGCTAAAAGTTTGCAGGATCGGCTTGTGCGGGGTGAGACTATCGCTTATCCCTATGTGGGGGTACAGATGACGACATTAACCCCTCAACAGGCTCAGGTGAACAATAACGATCCCAATTCTCCTTTCATCCTACCTGAGACGAATGGGGCTTTGGTGATGAAGGTCTTCCCCAATACACCTGCAGCAGCAGCAGGGATTCGCTGGGGAGATGTGATCGTGGCCGTTGATGGTCAACCGATTAAAGATGCAAATCAACTGCAAACCTTGGTTGAGAATTCAGAAGTAGGCCAAAAGTTGCAGCTCACCCTGAAACGAGGCGATCGCACCCAGCAAGTGGCTGTACGCACGGCTGCCTTGGAAAATACAGCTTAATGCTGGGTCTCTATGAAAACATTGACTGCTCCAGGCCGCCCACCTCTCCCCCTGTGGTTTTGGGGTGGCCTGCTCTGTACCTGGCTATTTGCCCTAGCCTTACGGTTTTGGGGTCTCGCCCGGTTTAATACCCTCGTCTTTGACGAGGTCTATTTTGCCAAATTTGGTCATCATTATCTGACCCATACAGAATTTTTTGATGCCCATCCCCCCCTCGGCAAATATTTGATTGCCCTAGGGATCACCCTCAAAGGGTTTAATCCCTGGGGATACCGCTGGATGAATGCCCTGGTTGGGTCTTGCCTGCCCCTACTCTTGGCCGGGATCGCTTATCAGCTTAGTCGGCGTCTGACGTTCGCCTTGATAGCCGCTGGGTTAGCCAGCCTGGATGGTTTATTACTGGTGGAATCTCGGTATGCCCTCCTGAATGTACACATCCTATTTTTTGGACTGCTGGCGCATTGGCTGGTGCTAATCGCCTTGGATCGCAAGGGCAGCCCCCGTCTGCTCTGGTTGACGGCGGCAGGAGCTAGCTTTGGGGCTACGATCGCTGTCAAATGGAATGGTTTAGGTTTTCTCTTGGGACTCTACCTGGCCTGGTTAGTTGCCAAGGTAGTTCAGGGATTCTGCGCGGATCAATCCCATCCTCAAATGAGGGTGCCAGTGCAGCGATTATCAGAAATATCAAGCTGGCAGTTGTTTGTCTATGTACCTGCGATCGCCTTAGTCGTCTACAGCTTGCTATGGCTACCTCACCTAGCCCAAAATCCTGACTATAATTTCTGGCAAGTCCATGAACAAATGTTCGGCTATCATCATCAGCGGGTTGGCGGTTCTGAAGTTCATCCTTATTGTTCCCGTTGGTACACCTGGCCACTGCTATTAAAACCCATCAGCTATTTTTATCAAACGGTTCAGAGTACTAGCGAACCCGTACCCGTTGTCGGCCCGCCTCTACCCCCAGATGCGGTGAAATGGATTTACAGTGTTTATGCCACAGGTAATCCTCTGCTATGGTGGTCAACCACTTTAGCCATTTTCGCTGTATTAGCTCGCTGGCTGCGGCAAAGCTGGCAGGGGATCACCCATCGTCTGCGAATAACTCACTTTTCTAGGATCCCTGCTCCAGAGCAGGTATGGATTCCCCTCTATCTCAGCATGAATTATCTGGCAAATTTCTTGCCTTGGGTGGGGGTGAGTCGTTGCACATTTTTGTACCACTATATGCCAGCTTCAATGTTTAGCACCTTGGCAATGGCTTGGTTGATCCATGGCTGGCTACAAGGGTCTGATCAGCGCTGGCGAACCGCTGCGGTTACTTTTCTATTTGCTAGTTTAATCAGCTTTATGATCTGGCTACCCCTCTTCCTCGGTTTGCCCTTAACGCCAGGATCATGGCAACTCTTGCGGGGTCAATTTTTCGGTTGAGTAGGGGCAAGCAGCCCTTCGCCCCTACGTTGATTTACCGGATAGTGAAGCCGCTTCTAAGGTCAATTCTTCAACCGCACCAGATTCACCCATGGGTTTGGCTGGTTTTTGGTTGACGGCCACCATTACTCCCCCAGCATTGCCAGCCTGAATGATCAACTGTTTTTTGGCGACAATGGTTTTGTTGACTCCTGGTGATAAAGTGCCTTCATAGCTGACTTTGCCATCCACCACAATCTTCAGCCAAGAGGCTTCTTTAATGCTGAGATCCACGCGCACGGTATTTGATTTAGGAGTAGAGGCTTGGATAGCACTAGCAACAGGCTTGGCGGATTTAGGAGCTGTTTGAGCCTGGGAAAAAGGAGCTGAGTACTTCGGTTGACTGGGTTGGGATGGCGGCACCGTTGCCCCTGGCGTTGAGGGTGAATCGCTTGCTGAGGTAAAAGCCGAAGGATTAGTTAAATAAGATAAGCCCACGCCTGCTGAAAGAATGAGAACGATATAGAGCAAATACAAGTGGACAGGGCGCAACCCCCCCCGCAGCCTCCCTCCCTTTTGTTGACGTTTCTTGATATTACTATCATCTTGAGGTTGTTCTACACTGGCTTGGCCAGAAAAGATATCGGCCAGATTAGCGCCATTTAGCCCCAAAGTATCAGCAAATCGCCGGATAAATCCCTTTGTATAAATCACTTCGGGTAAGCAGTCCATCCGACCTTCTTCAATAGCCGACAGCAAGCGAATCGGGATCATGGTCTTGGCTGAAATCTCTTCTAGGGATATGTGCCGTTGCTGACGAGTTTCGCGTAATTGAGCACCAATCTTTGTGAGTTTTTGGGTTAAATCTGGCTCAATTTCCAGCGGATTCATAGGGGATACTCCTTTTTAGGCTGATATTGCTCCTAACTTTAATCATATGCCGCAGGCTGTTGATCTCAGCAGAGGTTAGTGACCGATACTGTCCCTGGGGTAATAGTTTACCTGATGGTGAGTGCAGAGAGACTGAGCCGATCTCGCTTCGATGCAAGCGGCGCACAGGATAACCCAGTTGTTCAGCAATTCGCCGAATTTGACGATTTCTGCCTTCTTCCAGAATGACCTCTACACAAATAGAATTTGTACGTCTTTGATAAGGCTTCAAAATTTGAATGTGCGCAGGTAAGGTTTTGCGATCCTCTAACCAAACTCCCTGACGCCATTGCTCTAATACTGACTGCGGGGGGCAACCTTGCAGCCAAACCTGGTAGATTTTGGGGATATGGTGACGAGGATGGGTAAGGGCAAAGGTGAATTGACCATCATTGGTCAATAAAAGGGCTCCTGTAGATTCCACATCTAAACGCCCTACGGGATGTAGCCCTTGACGATGAGTCGGTGGGAATAGATCCAGAACGGTGGATCTATTTTGGGGATCTTTACAGGTGGAGACAATCCCTTGAGGTTTATGGAGGAGAAAATAAACCCGTTGAGGACGATCGATGGGTTGGAGTAAGCGACCCTTAAACGTAATTTGATCCCGCTGTGGATCGACTTTTTGACCTAATTCTGCCGTCTGTCCATTGAGTTGAACTTGGCCCGCTAAGATCAATTGTTCTGCCTGACGGCGAGAGGCAATGCCCCATTGAGATAACAACTTCTGTAGCCGAACTTCCATACAATGGGCAGGAGCAATTCATGGATTAATTCTAACGAGTTAGAGGGAAGGTTTGCTAGGATTGGCAGCAATTTGTCTCTTTGTTCACCACTACAATTCATCCTTAACTGTTTAGGATTACCCCTATATGTTACTAAAAGCTAAAGACAACAGTAAAACAAGATTCTGTGTGGGAGCCAAAGCTAGTTGGCGGTTTCCGCCAACTAGCTTTGGCTCCCACAGCCGCCCTATCCATCCCCACCGTATAGACGGATGGGGTATTCCGCTAATTCATTTAAAGCAACAGAAGCTGGAGCGATCGCTCCAGCTTCTGTCTTAATCCTTTGAAACCAAAGGATGTTTACTTGAGCAGGTTGGGAGGTAACAAGACTTTGTCAATGGCATGGATAACACCATTGCTACCCATTACATCTGCTTGAACCACAGATGCTTCATTAACCTTGACTGTACCACCCTCAACATTAACTTTGACGGGATCGCCCGCAACGGTAGCCACATCTCCTGATTTTAATTCTGAAGAGACAGCTTTGGTCGGAACGACATGGTAGCTCAGAATTTTAACCAGCTTGTCTTTATTTTCCGGTTTTAGAAGTGTATCAACAGTACCAGGCGGCAGCGCAGCAAAGGCGTCCTCTGTGGGCGCAAAAACGGTGAAAGGTCCTTGACCAGATAACGTTTCTACCAAATTTGCGGCTTTGATAGCAGCAACTAAGGTTTTGAAGGAGGCATTCCCGCTTGCGACGTCAACAATGGTTCCTTGTGAGCTTGCACTAGAATCTTTCATCTCAGGTGCAGGAGCTTCAGAGGAGGGTTTGTCAGAAGGAACTGCCTCTGGAGGAGTAGCTTCGGCAGGGGGTGCCTCTGGAGGAGCTGCCTCTGGAGTTTCAGTAGTGGGAGTTTCAGTAGTGGGAGCTTCCCCAGTAGGAGTTTCAGTTGTAGGAGTTTCAGTGGTGGGAGCTTCCTCCGCAGGCGTTTCAGTTGTGGGAGTTTCAGTATTTCCAGTACACCGAGAATTCAGAGGAAAATTCTTACATAGAATTTCCTTAACTCCTGGGCGTAGCTCTTCGGTGGATGCATCAGAACTGGTTGTTTCGGTTTTTTTTGATTCTGCTGCGGCAATTCCACTGGTTGCGGCCAATAAACAAAGGCTACTTACAATCGTCAGGACTTGTTTTTTCATAGGACACACAGAACTCTACTGAATGAAATGAACATAATGCGTTAGCTCAGCAGATACTGCGCTGAGCTAACCCAGAAAAATTGACACTATAGGTCTTAAGAAATAGAGTTGCTTTGGGCGGCAGATTTGTTCCCGAAAGTATGAACTTTTTTAAACAAAAGATAAATATTTATTGATTGCGACCGATGGGAACCCGCCTGTGTAGTTCTTTAGGGAAATTTGGTGTGGGTTGGGGTGATTTTAAGCCAGAATGGTGAACAGAGTCTTGGATTGAACTTTTGAGGTTTGATCTCAAGGTCGAAACAGGACTCATTGTTCTTTTAAGATGTGAGATAGTGTTCCCCGATTCTTTGGAAACGGCAATATCCCAGGCAGCAGCAGCAACTCAGGCTGCGATCGCAGCCCAGCAAACCCGACTGCAAATTGAGATTGCTATCCCTGAACTCAAGCCCCTGCCCGTGGCTCAGCAATATTTGAGCCAGATTCCCAGGTTAGGTCAGACCGTCAAAGTCTTTTTCTCAGATACGGGGGCAGCCGCCCTCGCTCGTCACCAATGGCCAGATGTCTTCTACGAACTGAGGGGCATTGAAGAGCTGATGGAACCCGTCCATCCAGAAGACGATGCCTTTGTTTTTGTTGCGCCCACCCCAGTGGAAGTAGGTAAGGTCGAGGAAATTTGTAATCGGGCAGGAGAGCGGGTCTGTATCCTTCTCAATCCTCGCTTAGAAGATATCTCGACGGTGGGAATTGGCAGTGCCGGTCGTCATCTGAGGGAGCGTTTTTTGAATCATATTGAACCTTGCTATTTCTTTTTCCCCTTAGAGCGGGGAGCCTTAATTCGAGCCTACCCTGGAGATTGGCAGGTTTGGTGGGCTCCCGCAGAACCAGCAGAGAGTGAATATCAGTTAATTGCCTCGCAAGAGCAGCGGCCTTCCGGCGAAGAGTTAGGCCAAATTTTGGCTCCGATGATGGCTACAGAGCAAGTCCACAAACCCAGCTTGTTCGCCAACATGCAGCAATTTTGGAAAGCATTAACTCAATAAAGAGCCTTAGTCATGACATCTCACCGCCGACTTCTTTACGAGCAGTCTGTTGTACACAATGGGTATTTAATCATTCCCTACGTTTACAGTGAGATTGCCGGAACCCCTATTTATGCCTATCGTTTGCTGTCTGAACTGGGTCATCGCAGTCCCTGGCATCGGGCTAAAAATCCAGCCAGGCTCCATTCCAGTCGAGTTGAAGGTATTCTCCAGATTGCCAAGGAGCATTTGGATGCCCAGGTGCTCATGAGTCAGGCTCTAGATTTTTTCAAGCAGCGCTACATTTATAACCATAATTTGATCATTATTTCTGAGATTAGGGGCAAGTTTTTCTACGATCATTACCCTCCCACCCGTCTCAATAATATTGCTGCCCCCAAGATCTTTAGCAGTGAGGCGGACTGTATCAATTGGGTGAAGACAGGTCTAGATCGCAATTTGCAAAAATCTGGCTCTACAATGTAAGGCAAACCTTGTTCTTGTTGGTGAAGGAGTGCTTGTGAGTCCCACAAACCTTGCTCAAGATCCGTCTATGGCTGTGATGCCAGCGGTCAGTTCATTTAGAGCCGCAGACTTTGATCAAACGGTGATGACCACCTATGATCGATTTGCGATCGCCCTAGAGCGGGGGCAAGGCTGTCGCGTTTGGGATACCGAGGGACGAGCCTATCTCGATTTTGTAGCTGGGATTGCCACTTGCACCTTGGGCCATGCCCACCCAGCTTTGGTAGCAGCAGTCACCGCCCAAATTCAGACCCTGCATCATGTTTCCAATTTTTATTACATTCCCCAGCAAGGGGAGCTAGCCGATTGGCTGACGCAGCATTCCTGCGCCGATCGCGCATTTTTCTGTAATTCTGGGGCAGAAGCCAATGAAGGGGCGATTAAGTTAGCCCGTAAGTATGCCCATACGGTCTTAAAGATTGACCAGCCCATTATTCTAACGGCGAATTCTAGTTTTCATGGACGCACCCTCGCTACGATTACCGCTACAGCTCAGCCCAAGTATCAAAAGCATTTTGATCCACTGGTGCCGGGATTTCATTATGTGCCCTTTAATGATTTGGCAGCCTTAGAGAATGCGATCGCCACCCTCGATCAAGACCACCGCCAAGTCGCCGCCATTCTCCTAGAACCCTTGCAAGGCGAAGGTGGCGTTCGCCCTGGACAAGTTGAGTACTTCCAAGGGGTGCGCCAAATTTGTGATCAAAAAGGGATTCTGCTGATTTTAGATGAGGTACAGGTCGGAGTGGGCCGGACTGGCAAACTCTGGGGACATCAGCACTTAGGGATTGAACCCGACATTTTTACGCTGGCCAAAGGTTTAGCAGGCGGCATACCCATTGGTGCCCTCTTAAGCAAGGAATTTTGTAGTGTTTTCCAACCCGGCGATCATGCCAGTACCTTTGGCGGCAATCCCTTTGCCTGTGCAGCAGCGCTAGCCGTTCTCAATACCTTGGAGGCAGAACAGTTACTAGAGAATGCAGCTCAGCGAGGTGAACAATTACGGACTGGGTTAAGGGAAATGGCATCTCAATTCCCCCATCTAATTGCCGAAGTCCGAGGTTGGGGGCTGATCAATGGTCTGGTCCTCAAAGATGAGATTGACCTCACTTCCCTTACAGTGATTAAAGCTGCCATGAATGCAGGCTTGCTCCTGGTTCCTGCTGGCCCCAAAGTAGTTCGGTTTGTGCCACCTCTAATTGTCAGTGAGGCAGAAATTGAGCAAGCTCTCCAAGTTGTTGGGCAGATCATTGCCGATCTTTAGTCTCTGCTGTTTGCCAGAGTATTGGGTGAAATTTAGAGGCTGTTTATAAAGTAAACCTTTAGGCAGCTAATCGCTTGAGCATCAATCGGGTCATCACAGCATAAATCGCCGCCTCGCTCATGTCTGTCAAACGCTCGTAATCTTTGCTCAGACGACGATACCAATTGAGCCAACCAAAGGTTCGCTCGACCACCCATCGCTTCGGTAAAATCTCAAACCCTGGGTCAGC
>JAAUOM010000043.1 GCA_012034865.1 Acaryochloris sp. CRU_2_0
TTAGCTAGCCCAATTTCCCATGATGTTTCATCTCCAGTTGACTCTTCAACGTTAACTCAAACCTTTGCACCTGGTTCTTAAAAGCTATATCCTGTAATATTCCTACGTACTTGTGTGTAATGGATAGCAAGCTGGGAGAGGGGATCAGGAAAAGACTGTAGTGACCCCCAAACAGAAACAACTGGAACCCTCACCTTCGGGTAAAGATGCCCAATCTTCTCAAACGCCTGGTCACGCATCCATTGCCCGTAATAGCGCACATCCTCCGCTAGTCCTTCCGCCCCTTTCCAAACCTTCGGGTTTAGCACCGTCTCAACCTCAGAGCGCGATCGATACGCAGGATTCACAGGCGGCATCCCGGCAAACTTGGGCGGAATCTCGATTAACGCCTTGCCAATCATCACCGCCACCGGGTTTAAATCCGACCCATAGGCTTCCAAACCCAACCGCTGCGCTTCCAACGGTATCGACCCACCCCCAGAAAATGGATCATAAACCGCAGGCGGCTTACCATCACAGGATTTCAAAATCTCTGCGTGAGCCTGCTTCAACACCTTCTCGTTATTGGTGTTCTCCCATTTCACCAACTCCCGAATAATATCGAATAACCGCTCTCGCTCTTTCTCCTGGGCCTCCTCCGTCGGAAACTGCTCAGGGTGTGCGGACGGATCATCCACCAACTGAGCAAACAACACCGCCCGACAAGCCGCTAACGGACGCCGCGCCCACCACAAATGCAACGTACTTGGGTGCCCATGCCGAATCGACTTCTCCCGTGCCGAAGCTGCATTAATCTCTTCTAGCGGCAATGCCACCTCAATCAGCTTCTTTTTGTATTCGGCCATACACAATAAGTGCCTAAAGGACGGAAAACTGCTAGCCTACCAAACTGGCGTCAGATCCAACACAAATCCTGGCAAGATATCCTCACCTGACAGCGATGACGGCGATTTCAACACCTCCACAGATTGCTCAGGCCGATAAACCTCCACCTGTCGATCCTGCGGATTAATCAGCCATCCCAATCGTGCCCCATTCTGCTGGTATTCCAACATCTTTCCCTGCAAAGACCGTAATGAATCCGTCTTTGATCGCAACTCCACCACAAAATCCGGGCAAATGGGCGGAAATTTTTGCTGCTCCTCTGGCGTTAACGCCTCCCAACGATCCTGACGCACCCAAGCCACATCCGGCGACCGATCGGCTCCATTCGGAAGCCGAAACAACGTCGAAGAATCAAACGCCACCCCTAACTTCGCTCGACGATTCCAGATCCCCAAATCAATATAAATCTCAAAATTGCGCTTCCCCGTCTCACCACCTGTTGGGGGCATAACAATCAACTCTCCCGCCGCATTGCGCTCAAACTGTACCTCCGGGTTCTCCTGACAAATCTGAGCAAACTGTTCATCCGTCAGTAACCCGACCGACCGTAAATTCAACGTCATTGGGGTCACGGGTGCATCACCTCCTGAGCCGACTCTATCAACCGCCGAACATCATAATTGCCAGAATTCAAAGAAAATGAAGGATCGCCAAGCTGGCAACGCTTTAAATAAACTGGCGGTCTAGCTCCATTCTCATCGATTTCCACCAGCGCCAAGCAAAACTTGTCTGGCTCGTTCCGTGAACACAGAATTTCATTACGGGTCATCGTCACCTGATTTTTTAAATGCCACCGCCCTTTTACTTCAATGAACATCAGCGATCCCGACTTAGGATCCTTCGACTCAATATCGTACCCAAGCCCCCTCGTCGCGGATACATTCCGAGGCTCCCGTCCTAGCCGCTGCTCCGCTGCCATCACCGCTGTCATTGCCATCTGCTCAATCTCTACCCGCCCAAACGGTGCTGAAAACTCGTCCGGTTCTATCCCAATCCCCATCACCTGCCGCAAACACCCCTTGGGAATGACTAGCGCCCCACCCTTCACCACTGGCGGCAACGTGGCAATCTCTCGCTCTTGAGCCAACTGCTTTAATCGGCGTTGGAGGCGATCGCTCAACTCCTCCGCTTTAGCCATCGCCTTGGCCGAATTCAGCTTGGCATTGCGCTTCCCGGCCCGTTCCTGTAGCTTCAGGCTCTCAGCCTTACTATCCCAATAGGTCATCGCCCGCCGCAGCCGAATCGTGACCTCCCGCTCTACCTTGTCAATCAGCGCTAACCGCTGGGTTTTCACTTCCTGGACGTGCTGGGGCACCAGATATTGAATGGCGTAGGCCATCACAGGTTTCTCAAAATCTTGCCGTAACCAATCAGAATCTTCAATCTCAGGCCAGATGGCTGCCTGCTCTTCCTCCGTCAATGGTCGATAGTCCAAATAGGGCGCTGGCCCTGCATTTTGAGGGAGGCTCTCAGCATTAATCTCTACAAACTGAAGTTTCTGAGAAATGACCTGTTGCTGACCGTTTCTGAGCGTGCGGCCATCTTTGACCACATGCTCTAGATAGAACAAGGCCCGTAGATCCTCACCCTCATCCATTTCGTCAACCAGCAATGTCCCTTGCTTCAGCAGATCACGATATTTATCCAGAATCAGATCAATTGTGCAGTCCAATAACGAGTGCCCTGGACAGATAAAAGCCGCCACTGGATGCTGATTGATTTTGTCCTTTTCAAAACAAATCCGCTCATAGCGCGCCTGGATGACATCACCCCGTCCTCGGATGCGATCGCGATCTCGAATTGTCCCTGGCACTCGCTTAATCTCAAACCGTCCGGTTTCCCTGGCAGCGACTTGTCCATTTAAGTGCTGGAATGCCTCTATAAAGAAAGACTGAATAAAGTGGGGCTGCAACCGCCTCGCCTGCGCCCGCTCCATTTGCTCACGAATGTCATCCAGCTTGGCTGCCGTCAATGTCTCATGGACCAGCGCCTTTTCTTCCAGAAGCTGAATTAAGCGATCGCGGTTCACCGTATTATCAATCACCTGATCTAAACGAGCCTTCACCTCTGGATCATCCCCATAGCGAATGGCCTCAATCAGCAACTCATGCAAACTTTTTTCGGCAAACAGCTTGCCTAAGATATCGAACACCCGACCCTTAAGTGTCTTGCGTTCCGCCTCTAGTTTCTTCAGCAGCTTGCAGTAGACATCCCCTTCACGGGTCTCATTGGCCACCAAATTCCATAAATGGCAAACCTCTGTTTGACCGATCCGATGAATGCGCCCAAACCGCTGCTCCAGACGATTGGGGTTCCACGGCAAGTCGTAATTGACCATCAGATGGGCACACTGTAGATTCACACCTTCACCCACTGCGTCGTTGGCCAACAGGACCAAAACCTCCTTGTCATGCTTGAACTGATCCAGTAACTTGCTACGTTCCTGCCGCTGGATGCCCCCATGCACCACAATGACCGCCTCTGATTTCCCCAGACGATTACGGATACGGTCAGCCAGATAGGTCAAGGTGTCTCTAAACTCCGTAAAGATGATCAGCTTCCGCCGATGACCGTTGGCATCCTTCATCAACGGATGATCTAGAATCTGACTTAACTCCGTCCACTTTGTGTCCCGCATCGAATGTTTGATAACCCTTGCCTGGGACTCAAGGCGCTTAAGCGTTTCAATCTCAATCTCTAGCTCCTCAATGGTGCGTGAGGCTGTGGCTTGATCGACCACTTCCTGCTCAAACCGCTCTAATTCTTCCTGCGGGCTATCCTCTTCATCCCAGGCATCCGTAATGATATTGAGGCTAAATATTGGCTCCGAGAGTTCCTCGTTTAGCCCCTGACGCAAACTCTGCGCCTCTTCATGGAGCCGCCGCTCCAAACGCTCACGTCGATTAATCAAAGACTGATAAATTGCTGCTGGGGAAGACGCCAATCGACGCTGCAAAATTTGGAGAGCAAAGCTAACATTGAGCCTGCGCCTCTGATCCTGGGAACCGAAGCGCTCCGCCCGATTCATTTCTTCCCGCACATAATCTGTAATTTCGCTGTACAAGCCCAACTCCGGTGCTGACAGCTTATATGTTGCTGTATAGGCACACCGTTCCGGGAAAAGCGGCTTGCCGTCGAATTTCACCAGCTCCTCTTTTGTCAAGCGCCGCATCAAATCCGAAACATCTATCTGGTGAACGCCCTCTTGAAACTTGCCCTCAAAGCGATCAGCATCCAAGAGCGCCATGAATAGCTGAAAATCTGGCTCCTTGCCATTGTGGGGCGTCGCAGACATCAACAGGAGATGGTGGCAGTGCCCTCCCAGTAACCGCCTCAGGTTGTATCGCCTAGTGTATTTGACCTCACCCCCAAAATAGCTGGCAGACATCTTGTGCGCTTCGTCGCAGATCACCAAGTCCCAGTCTTGAGCAGCAGTGAAATAATCCTGTAAATTTTCGTCTCGGCTCAGCATATCGAGCCGTGCGATCAAGAAGCTCTTTTCGTCGAATAGGTTGCCTGATCGCGACGCTTCAATTTGATCACGAGTCAGAATATCGAACGACAGATCAAACTTCTCATACAGCTCATCCTGCCATTGCTCCACCAAACTGCCAGGAGCAATGACCAAACACCGCTCTAGATCTCCTCTGATCTTCAGCTCTTTGATCAATAGCCCTGCCATTACTGTTTTGCCTGCCCCTGGATCATCAGCCAGTAAGAACCTGAGGGGTTGGCGAGGCAGCATTTCTCCATAAACTGCTGTGATTTGGTGGGGTAGAGGATCAACGAGAGACGTATGAATAGCTAGGTAGGGGTCAAATAAATAGGCAAGCTGGATACGATAGGCTTCAGAGACCAGTCGAAATAAGGATGCATCAGCTTTGAACGACCAAAGTGACTCTTTTTCGGCGAGATTGAGTTTAGTGATTTCTTCGGCAAATAGCAGTTGATCTTTCAAGGCTCCACTGGCGTCCTTAAAGACAACTGTTATGCCCAGTTCTCCATGACTCTCGACACTGATAATCTTGGCAAGGCCATCTGATGACAATCCCTCGATCAAGGTTCCGGGCTTAATGTCTTCTATGTTTGCCATTTCCCTGCAAGTTTACTTATCTCTGTGTCTCACTCAGGTTGATCGAGACTGCGGATAGTTGTGGCATTATTTTGAAGCCTCTAAACCTTCTACCTCTCAATACTAGAGCTATTTCGGCCAAGCTGTACTAGGAACTCACGAGGAGAGAAGACGCTTCCTCTGGGCTGGGCGGAGGGTCGTCTTCAGGCAAACAGGCTTCTACAAGACCCTTAAACAAAGGATGGGGGACATTGGGGCGGGAGCGAAACTCAGGATGAAATTGGGTGGCAATAAAGAAGGGATGGTCAGCCAATTCAATGATTTCGACAAGACGACCATCAGGAGAAGTACCACTAATCACATAATCCGACTCCAGGAGTAAGGGTCGATAGGCATTGTTAAATTCATACCGATGGCGATGTCGCTCATACACAATCGTTTCAGAGGGGTATAGATGGGCTGCCAAGGTATTCGGTAATAATCGGCAAGGATACAGCCCCAAACGCATGGTTCCCCCTAAATCCACAACATCTTGCTGTTCTGGCAATAGATTGATCACTGGATTCTGTGTTTCTGGATCAAACTCGGCACTATTGGCATCGCTTAGACCCGCAACATGGCGGGCCCATTCAATGACGGCACATTGCATCCCTAAACACAATCCTAAGAACGGGACTCGCTGTTCACGAGCATAGCGAATCGCGGCAATCTTGCCATCCACACCGCGAATGCCAAAGCCACCGGGAACGATAATGCCCGCCACCCCGGCTAAATAACGCTCTGCCCCTTGGGCTTCAATATCTTCAGAATTCACCCAGCGAATCTTGATGGCGATGCCTGTAGCCACGGCGGCATGTTGGAGAGATTCCACCACCGATAGGTAAGCATCACTTAACTGCACATACTTTCCCACCAGAGCAATTTCCAGGGTTTGGGAGGGCTGATCGAGCTGATTAACCAGGGCTTGCCACTGGGTTAAATTAGGGGGTCTTTGTTCCAAATGCATAAATCTCAGCACTTGTTGGGCAAACCCCTCTTGCTCTAAGATCAGGGGCACTTCGTAAATGCTTTTGGCATCTTGGGAGGTGATCACCGCTTCCACCGGGACATCACAGAACTCGGAGATTTTTTCCTTGATGCCACGGGATAGGGGGCGATCGCACCGACAGACCAGAATATCAGGTTGAATCCCAATCGATCGCAGTTCTTTCACAGAGTGCTGAGTCGGTTTGGTTTTCATTTCCCCGGCAGAGGGAATCCAGGGCATGAGGGTAACGTGGGTATACAGAATATTGTCGCGGCCTACTTCCTTGCGGAATTGGCGAATCGCTTCTAAGAAGGGTAGAGACTCAATATCACCAACAGTGCCGCCAATTTCTGTAATCAAGACGTCCGGCGTTGCCTGTTTAGCTACCCGCAGAATGCGGTCTTTAATCTCGTTGGTAATATGGGGAATCACTTGAACCGTACCCCCTTCATAATCTCCTCGACGCTCTTTATTCAAGACCGATTGATAGATCGATCCCGTGGTGACGCTATTGAGGCGAGACATGGCGGTATCGGTAAAGCGTTCGTAGTGGCCCAAATCTAGATCGGTTTCGGCACCATCATCCGTGACAAAGACTTCACCATGCTGAAACGGACTCATCGTCCCTGGATCGACGTTGATATAAGGGTCTAGCTTCAAGATCGAGACAGAATAATTCCGTGATTTCAGGAGTCGTCCCAAGCTAGCCGCAACAATGCCTTTGCCAATACTAGAGACCACACCACCCGTTACAAATACAAACTTAGTCATCAGATGCTCAACTCTCTTGCAGGCTCATCCGACCCATTTTGCCATAGGTTTCTGCTGTGGATCGGTATTGTTAAGTTCAGTCGCTGACCCTGTGGGTAATCTCTGTACCTTGCTGTTAGTCTATCAATCCGATGGCTGGCTGAGGGCATCGATAGCAATCATCAACTGGCAACAGCAATCTATAAGCATAGTCCAGAGACCCAGGCAGGAAGTAAGCTATAGTTTGCAAATAGATATAGCGTGTGCAACTTGACTTGTTGTTTTGCAGGTTATCTCAAACGCTGATTTGCGACCCCCTCCAGGCTGCCGAATTCGTTGCTGTTGAAGGGCTGTTACCTCTTCAAGCTCTTTGAGTCCTAACTGTAAGGTTTCATGATGACATCCCAATAATCGACGTATGTATGCTTGACCTCCGTACCCTAATTTCAGGGCTTCAATTGCCGCATAGCGACGACGATTCTTCTCTGATAATGACTGATAGTACGTTGCATGTGGACTTCAATCCTGGCAGGGTAGCTGTGCATCATCTGTCTGTTCATCTGAAGTCGCACTATTACACTTTATTTAATTCTCGATCCTTACGACAAATTCCAGTTTTTCTACTTTGCTCAAGATTCTGAACGTACCCCTGCCGGAGAGGTAATTCCCGGTATTGGCGGTATGGTCTATTAGCGCTTGGGTTTTCAGGGTCAAGATGCCAAAAATCAGTATGTTCCAGAAATTGTCAAGTCTCGACGGGCTAAGTTGACCCGTGTCTAATTTCGTTTTTGTAGAGTCAGGACTTCACGCTTGGCAACTTTATGCGGTGATTGACTCAGCGGTTTCGATAAGATGGACAAGTTCATACATTTAGCTGAATATAGGTCGCCAATGTCCGCTGCACAGTCATCTGATCAACCGTCCCAGAATATATACTTGCCCAAAACCAGTGAGTCTGAGCAACTGAAAAAAATTCGACACACCACGTCTCATGTGATGGCGATGGCTGTTCAGAAGCTGTTTCCGGGGACTCAAGTGACGATTGGTCCTTGGATTGAGTCTGGTTTCTATTATGACTTTGACAGCCCCACGCCTTTTACAGAGCAAGATTTAAAGGCCATTAAAAAAGAGATGGTCAAAATCATTAAGCGCAAGTTGCCCGTGATCCGAGAAGAGGTGAGCCGAGCAGAAGCCCAGCAAAGAATTGAAGCGTTGCAAGAGCCGTATAAACTAGAGATTTTGGCTGATCTTAAAGAGCCGATCACCCTCTATCACTTGGGAGATGAATGGTGGGACTTGTGTGCGGGTCCCCATGTAGAGTCCACGGCAGAGTTGAATCCCAAAGCGATTGAGCTGGAAAGCGTGGCGGGTGCCTATTGGCGTGGGGATGAAACCAAAGCCCAGTTGCAACGGATTTACGGGACAGCTTGGGAAACGCCTGAGCAATTGGCTGAGCATAAACGTCGCAAGGAAGAAGCATTGCGGCGGGATCACCGCAAACTCGGTAAGGAACTGGGATTATTCATTTTTTCGGACTTGGTGGGGCCGGGATTGCCCCTGTGGACGCCTAAAGGAACGGTGTTGCGATCGCAACTCGAAGACTTCCTCAAGCAAGAGCAAATCAAGCGGGGATACCTGGGGGTCACCACGCCTCACATAGCCCGTGTGGATCTGTTTAAAACCTCTGGGCATTGGCAGAAATACCAAGAAGACATGTTCCCACTCATGAGTGAGAACGATGCAGATCGGAACTCCGAGCAGGGCTTTGTCATGAAACCGATGAACTGTCCCTTTCATATTCAGATTTATAAGAGTGAATTGCGCTCCTATCGCGATTTACCGATGCGGCTGGCAGAATTTGGCACGGTCTACCGCTATGAGCAATCCGGTGAACTGGGCGGATTGACACGGGTGCGAGGGTTCACGGTGGATGATTCCCACCTATTTGTCACCCCTGATCAGCTTGATGATGAATTTCTAAAAGTTGTGGATTTGATTTTGTCGGTCTTTGATAAACTCCAGCTCCAAAACTTCAAGGCCCGTCTGAGTTTTCGCGATCCCGCTTCTGATAAGTATATTGGCTCGGATACAGCCTGGGAGAAAGCTGAAAATGCGATTCGGCGGGCCGTGGAGGCGCTGGGGATGGAGCATTTTGAAGGCATTGGTGAAGCTGCTTTTTATGGGCCGAAATTAGACTTCATTTTCCAAGATGTTCTGGATCGCGAATGGCAGTTGGGAACGGTACAGGTAGACTACAACTTACCGGAGCGCTTTGACTTGGAGTTTATGGGTGAAGATGGCAACCGTCAACGCCCCATTATGATTCACCGCGCTCCCTTTGGGTCATTGGAACGCTTAATTGGGATTTTGATTGAGCAATATGCAGGCGTTTTCCCCCTCTGGTTAGCCCCTGAGCAACTACGGCTATTGACTGTCGGCGACGATCACATGCCCTTTGCCCACAAGGTTGCTGCGGATTTGCAAGCGGCAGGGGTACGGGTAATGGTGGATCAAAGTGGCGATCGCTTAGGCAAAAAAATCCGCAATGCGGAAAAAGCTAAAATCCCGGTGATGTCGGTGATTGGCGATCAGGAAGTAGAAGCCAATAGTCTCAATATTCGTACTCGTGCTGCGGGTGAGTTAGGGGTGATTTCGGTGACTGAGGTGGTGGAGAGGGTAAAGGGTGCGATCGCCAATTATGGCGATTTCTAGTTCACTAGCCCTTGTAGACTTGCTAGCTAGCACCCACAGCTTGCAACTGTGGATGATACACAGAAGTCTGGGGAGTTAATGGAATAAACGATTGTTAGTCAACGTCACCTTAAATATATCAGTGCTATAATTCTCTGAACTTTCTATCTGCTTTACTCCACAGGAGGATCAAGATCTTGCCTAAGCGCTATCTCTTTACCTCAGAATCAGTGACTGAAGGTCACCCTGACAAAATTTGTGATCAGATTTCAGATACTATTCTTGATGCCCTGCTGACTCAAGATCCCACTAGCCGCGTCGCTGCAGAGGTTGTGGTGAATACGGGCTTAGTTCTCATTACTGGGGAAATCACCACTAAAGCCCAAGTTAACTTTGTGGATCTAGCACGCCGCAAGATCGCGGAAATTGGCTATACCGACTCCGACAACGGCTTTGCTGCCAATAGTTGTTCCGTTTTAGTTGCTCTAGACGAACAATCCCCTGACATCGCCCAAGGAGTTAATGCTGCCCATGAAACCCGTGAACAACAAAGTGAGCAAGCACTAGATGCGATTGGGGCAGGGGATCAAGGCTTGATGTTTGGGTTCGCTTGCAACGAAACCCCCGAATTAATGCCCTTGCCGATCAGCTTAGCCCACCGGATTACTCGGCGTTTGGCCTCGGTGCGGAAAACGCAGCTTGCTTACCTGCGACCGGATGGTAAATCTCAAGTCACTGTCCTCTACGAGGAGGGTCACCCGGTTGGGATCGATACGATCTTGGTGTCTACTCAACATGATGCTGCCATTGGCGAGTTAACCGATACCGCTGCGGTACAAGCCAAAATTAAAGAAGATTTATGGGATTTTGTGGTCACCCCTGTCTTTGCTGATATCGACATTAAACCGGACAGCAACACTCGCTTTTTAGTGAATCCCACGGGTCAGTTTGTGGTGGGTGGACCTCAAGGGGATTCTGGTTTAACGGGACGCAAGATCATTGTCGATACCTATGGCGGATATTCTCGCCATGGGGGCGGTGCTTTTTCCGGTAAAGATCCCACCAAAGTCGATCGCAGTGCAGCCTATGCCTGTCGATACGTGGCAAAAAATATTGTGGCGGCGGGTTTAGCAGATAAATGTGAAGTCCAATTAAGTTATGCCATTGGTGTGGCTCGGCCCGTCAGTATTTTAATTGAGACCTTTGGCACGGGCAAAGTCGATGAAGATCGCCTCCTGGAAGTGGTTCAACAGAACTTTGAACTGCGTCCGGCAGGTTTAATTCAAACCTTTGGTTTGGCCAAGATCCCAGGTGAGCGAGGGGGTCGTTTCTATCAAGATGTGGCCGCTTATGGTCATTTTGGTCGCCCAGATTTGGACTTACCCTGGGAAGCAACGGATAAAGTTGCCCTGCTGCAACAAGCCTTGAGTCCAGCCCTCTCTGGCAATGCCTAACGAATGTCCTCATAAAAACGCTTAAGCCAAGGGGCGGGGATACCCATTGCCCATAGCCAGCCTATTCCATAGTAAATGGCCGTCGCTTTCAGGGATCCCCATCGCGCCAGACGGCGATCTGAAGATTGGACAACGCGATTGACCAATCGGATTCTGCCATAGTGGATCATTCTCAAACACAGGTCAGCATCTTCCATAATCGGCAGGTGGATGTCAAAGCCCCCGCAATTCCAGAAAGCTTGACGTTGACAAAAAATGGCCTGATCCCCAAACAGGACTCTCAACCCTTTACAGAAAAATAAATGGGGTCGGCAGAAAAGGGCTGCTAAATAGGTTTTGAGGTAATTTTGATCAGAAATTCCCCAGCGAGTCGTTTGCGCCCCACCCATGAGGGAAATAAAGCCACCACAAATGACGTGGGGTTGGGCGAGGGTAGCAGTGACTACAGCAACGAAGTCATCAGGGACTAAAGTATCTGCATGGAGGAAACAGAGGATATCTCCCATGGCGATCGCAGCCCCTTGGTTCATTTGCAGGGCTCGTCCACAGTTTACCAGGGTCATCACAGTCATGGGAGTGGACGGGGACTCAGATGCGGCATATTGTTGGGCGATATCCACTGTGGCATCTGTACTGCCGCCATCGACTAGGAGAATTTCCTGGGCTGGGGGATCTAGGATCGACAAATGTTTGAGGGTGCGCTGGATTACCGTTGCTTCATTCAACATTGGCACAATGATCGATACTTGAGGCATAGAGACTCAATCAGCAACACAGGGGCTTGTTCAATGAACACTCCTCAGAAAATTGAGGTTTGTTTCCAGCATAAGCTGCTTTCATCAAGCCTGAGCTGGAATCTGAGACCATTGTCTGCCAAAATTCAGGTGTGTTGCAGATCGGAGATCTCGATTGCATGTCAAATTCAAGTGATCTTTGTCAATCGACCCTGAAAATGACTAGGTTATGATCTGATTGCCGTTACCCTTGGACAAATACCGTGACTCATGTTGCAATAAGTAAGGGCTACACTCCAGCATGAAAGAAGGCTGAATCCCTTCGTTACGCTCGGTCAATGGTGCTTCAAATCCTAATTTTATGACTCAGATTACGTGTCGTTCTTGTGGGCGCGAAAACTCTTCCCAGTCTCGGTTTTGTCAGTACTGTGGTACCTCCATGCTGCGTCCGCCCATAGAGTCTTCAGTGAACTCTGAGACATCACCCTTGGGCAATGCTGAGGCTACCCCCTCTGCGGGTGAACAGGAAGAGACGGATAATGTCTACGTGCCCTTACCTCCTGGGACGCGATTGCGCGATCGCTACGTTATTCAGCAACAACTCGGCCAAGGGGGGTTTGGTCGTACCTATCGAGCCGAGGATACTGGACGCTTTAATGAAATTATCGTTCTCAAAGAACTCACCCCCAGTGTACAAGGCACCTATGCCTTAAAAAAAGCAGAAGAACTATTTCAACGAGAAGCCGCGACACTTCATCGCCTAGAACATCCACAAATTCCTAGATTCTGGGAGATTTTTACAGCTCAAAAGCGTTTGTTCCTGGTTGAAGACTTTGCCGCGGGGCTGACCTATCAACAAGTGCTAGAAGGTTATCAGCAAGAAGGCCGCACCTTTAATGAGATGGAGGTGACCCAACTTTTCCGTGATCTGCTACCGGTGTTAAGTTATCTGCATGGTCAAGGGGTTATTCATCGGGATATTTCTCCCGATAATATTATTCTGCGTCATAAGGATGGGTTACCTATCCTCATCGATCTCGGTGGCGTGAAGCAGGTGGCGATGGATGTGGCGACGGAAGTAGCCCATCAGCATCGTTCTGCTGGAGCCTCTACAGGGGGAACCCGCTTGGGCAAGATTGGCTATGCCCCCGATGAGCAAATGCGCCTGGGCTTAGTAGCCCCCCATAGCGATTTATATGCCTTAGCCGTTACTGCCCTTGTCCTGATGACGGGACAGCCTCCCCAGCAACTTCAAGATCCACAATCCCTGGAATGGCTGTGGCAGCAACAACTCAGCTTGAGTCCAAACTTTGCCAACGTCCTCAATAAGATGTTGGCTCCCCGACCAGTGGATCGATACCAATCGGCAACAGAGGTTATCCAGGCTCTCAATACTCAAATTGAGCCGCCCCCTACCCAAATCATGCAGCCGCCGCCCATCTCAGGGATGCCACCAACCCTGCTGCCGACCGTTACCCCTGTGGCCACACCATCAGCTGGTTTCCCACCCCCATCTTCGACTACCCCAGTACCGCAATTGGCTAGTTTCGGTGACGATCAACGCAAAAGCAATGTCAAATTGTGGGCTATTGCGGGCGGACTGTCGGTGGCGATCATGGGTGTACTTGCCTTCTTTGGTTACATTGGTAGTAATCAGGGGGTTGATCCCGTTGTTTCGACGCTAGAGTCTGGTTCGCCCACGATCTCTGAATCCCCAGACCCATCCCCTAGTCCTAGTCCATCTCCTACATCAACACCTAGCGAACCTCGTCAATTTCAATCTGTTGAAATTGGAGAATTACAAGCTTACTCCCATAAATCCAGCGTTTTCTCTTTACTGGTGCCTGACAATTGGACGAGTAAGGACAACAGCAAAACGGGTGAAGTCATTGTCCTCTGGACGGATCCCACTCGTAATGGGGGGCTAGTGGCTGACATCTTTGATGTCAATTATGATCCGACTCAACAGGAACTCACCAAACTCTTACAAGATTTCCTGAAAAACTCCTTTGAGAAGGAACCCGATTTCTTTTTGCGCGACCCCAAACCACAAAAGGATGGTAGTATCTTGCTGATTTGGGGATATACCGCCAAAGCGACGGGCAATGTTGATGTTAAATTGCTGGGCAATAGCTTTATTGAACGAAAAGGTCGGCGAATAGCCATTTTGAGCTTTATCGTCCCAGATCAGCAATTCAGTGAACTGGAAAAGCCCCTCAATCGCATTATCAACAATTACAAAATTAATACGACCGCAAAAATACCTTAAAGGCAAGGAGCGAAAAGGTACTCGGGTGAACGCCTGAGATTGGCATCCTCCTCCACAGCGCCGCCTTTCTCACTAACGAACGGGTGAGTTACGAGTCGCGGAACGCCTAATCGTATACGAAAAACCTGATTAAAAAAAGACCAAAGGTACCCTCAAACGGCAGTGCTTATTCCATTTAGCTGAACCATCAGAAGCCCCGCGCTCTACCTGTACCCAGGTGAGCGTCGTGTGGATGAGCGAACAAACAAATTCCTTGCTTTTCCCGATGTTGTCATCTAACCCACATTCCGCTCTTCTGGAAGGCAAAAAATAATTAGTACGAATGAATGACGATCCTAGCGATCAACGTTCACTTGATTCTCAATCATTTCATCTTATTGAGAATATGGATTGATTATCTCAAAATAGCTAAATCGCCAAGAGTATTGCTACCAAAGGGTTCTGATCTTAATTATTTTTTGGCTCCTCGAAACAGCGGAATGTGGGTTTCTACAAAATTTTTTACCTCTGTAGGGGCAAACGACTCTTCGTCCCTAGGTTGAAATGCCCGTTTGCCCCTACGGTCATTGAATACGGCGTTTCCATGAAAAAAAGCCCAAGCGCAAGCGCCTGAGCCTATGGGGGATCTTGAGTGGGGAGCTACCGAAATTGGTCAGGCTGGAGTTTTAAGCCTTTTTCTTGCCTATTAAACCCTCTATTCCGTTGCTTGCTGATGGGAACACCACGATTGAAGGCTTGGCCTGTCCCGCCATCGGCTGGATCTAAGTGAGGTCTAAGATTCATGCCAGCCCGGAATTGAGTACCGCTGATCGGTTGGCTGCGCTTGCCGAAGATAGACTTGCCCAAGTTGACGATTTGACCTAGGGAGTCGTTACTGTTGCTGCCAGCGAAGGTATTGACGCCTTGGGTGGTCTCACCGCTGTTGGCAATGGTGAGATTTTCAAAGACGGCATTGCGGGTATCGGTAGGATCTTGCCCGGAGGGGACAGTAAAGACAATTCGGCAACGAGAATCGGCTTCGGAAGTAGCACAGACAGTGTTATAGCCATTTTCTGTACCAGTTTGCAGTTCGAGAAGCCCATCGGGGCGATAGTCCTCTAGTCGTCGGGCGATTTCTTGACAACGGAGTTCGGGAGTCCAGCCCCCTCCCATTTCTGCGGGAATAGCCCAAGGAAAAGCTTCATTGGGGCGGCTTTCAGGGTTGTACATGACGGTATACTGACCGCCTGTATATTGACAGAAAAATCGGGTACTAGAGCTGATCTCAGGGTTATCACGATCGCGGGCGTCTGCATCGGGGTCGGTGCGATCACGAACATCGGGGTCAGTATCTGGATCGATTCGATCGTCCACATCGGGGTCAGTCCGATCTCGCCTATCCGGGTCCACCTCTGGGATATCTTCATCAGGAATCGTTTGGGCGAAACTGGCCGTTTGCCAGGAACCAAAGAGTGCGATCGCAACTATCAATCCTGAGTGAGCAGCTATGCGCATTGCCCTGCGAAAAACCTGTTGATTAACCTTCAAAATCGCCATGCCGAGTGACCTCAAACTTCACTTAAAATGGGGACGGACTGCCCCTCCCACTGAAACCGAGCGCGAACCCATGTGGGGGGTCTAAGTCAATAAAGAATGACGTGAATTTAGTTGTATTTGTATCGTAATCGTAATTTCTGTTGAATCTATTCCAGATTTCAGTTAAGACCGCAAGGGAAGCGCATTGTTCCAAACAACCCTATAAAATGTCACAAAACTTTATTAGTGTTTATGATTAGCGTATACTACCTGAGAAATATCGTAGCGGAGCAAGGATAGCCCATACATGACAGCAGACGTCCAGCCTAAGACGGTTCCCTATCATTTTCTCGGCCCTCCTGGGACGTTCAACCCTACACTGTTGCTGTTTTTCGGCGGTCTAACCCTATTGATAGGCTCCACCTATGCTCACTATGCTTTATCGTTTCCAGCTTGGTGCTCTTTTGTAGCCAACACCTTAGCCCTGCACTTTGCGGGTACCGTCATTCATGATGCCTGTCATGGGGTTGCCCATCGTCATCGCGTTGTCAATGCAGCCTTAGGGCATGGGAGTGCGTTGATGTTAGGGTTTGCCTTTCCCGTGTTCACGCGCGTGCATCTCCAACACCATGCGGCGGTCAACGATCCCAAGGATGATCCTGACCACTATGTCTCGACAGGTGGCCCATTGTGGTTGATTGCCCCTCGGTTCTTTTACCACGAAGTCTTTTTCTTTCGGCGTCAACTCTGGCGCAAGTGGGAACTGCTGGAATGGTTTTTAAGCCGGGTCTACCTGGTGACACTCATTGTCTGTGCTTGCAAGTTTGGGTTTATTCACTACGTTTTAAATTTTTGGTTTGTCCCCGCATTGATTGTGGGCACGACCTTAGGATTCTTTTTTGACTATTTTCCCCATCGCCCCTTTCATGAGCGCAACCGATGGCGCAATGCTAGAGTCTATGCCAATCCAGTTTTGAATATCTTAATTTTGGGGCAAAACTACCATCTCATTCACCATTTATGGCCCTCTATCCCTTGGTATAAATGTGAACCTGCTCACCATGCAGTCAAACCCCTCCTAGATGCTAAGAATTGCCATCAGCGCATCGGTATCTTTCAAAGAAAAGGCTTTTTGGGTTTCATTTACGATTTCTTCTTAGGGGTCCGTTTTGAGCATGAAGCCTACCCTGCCGCTTTACCCGCACCGCTTGTTCACAGTGCCGCTGTCAGTGTGACGGAAGAGAAGGAATTGCAACTGGTTGAATCAGCTTAGTTTCTGAGTCGATCGCCCTTGCATTACCTCCATTTTAAGTGGTTTCAATCGCTGGCTCTAGGTTATCTTCATCATCACTGTTTGGATCTGGATCCATTAAGCTGAGAATCACCCCAGCAATGGGGATAGAGAGAAATAACCCCACTAAGCCAGCCAATCTAGCCCCCACTAAAAGCGCAAAGAACAGTACGACAGGACTCATGCGTAATGAGTTTTGCATGATCCGAGGCATCAAAATATTTTCTTGGATTTGCTGTAGGAAAATACAGGCAAATAAAACGAGAAGAGTCCGCTCTATGCCGTGGGGAACCACAATTAGGGAAATTAAACCCACTCCAATCGTGGCACCAATCCCTGGAATCATATTGAACACCCCAGCAATAACCGCCAAAATTAAGGGCACGGGGACACCAATAACCAGAAAAACAAAAAAACTGGAAATAGCAAAAAATAGCGATAATAAAAGTCGGCTCCAGAAAAAACCCAGAAAATTGCGTTTAACAGCTAAGGTTAAGCGATCGCGTCCGGTTGTTGACATTCCCTGTAGTAACCATTGCCACAGCCGCCCGCCATCTAAGAGCATAAAGAAACTCACCACCGCAATGATAATCAAGTCTACTAGATTGCCGAGAATACCCTGAATGACACCGAGGCTGGAGCCAATGCTTTCAATGACTTGATCCCGAAATTTTGCTTCAACCGCACCAAAATCGATTTGAATGTTTCTCTCTGCCAACAGGGCTTCCATGTGACGACTGAGTTGTTCCATGGCATTCAAAAACTCGGTAATGCTGGCCACTAGGTCTTGTCCTTGAGAGAGAACCGCAAAGCCGATGGTAAACAGTAAACCAAACAGTAAAATGAGACCACCTAGAAAAACCACGGTTACGGCCACTTCACGGGGCAAAAATCGCCGTAACCATTGCGTAGGATAATTCAGCAAAAAGGCCAGAATGGCAGCAAAAATAAAAATTAAGAGAATTCCCTGAAAATAGGCAAAGACTTCAAGAGTAGCCCAGCCTGCTCCAAAAAACAGTAAGAACCGAATTAGCACGAAGTTCGTCAATCGATGCCAAAAGTATGAGCGATGGCGTGCAGGCATAGAGAAACGGCGACCAAAAAAACCTATGCCACTATGGTACGGTGGTAGCCTCAGAACTCGATAAAAATATCCCCAAGGATAATTCAGGGGTTTTTACGGTTTTCTGCGGCCTTGATAGCCTGTAATCCTTCCCGATAGGAAGGGTACAGCAGTTTTATTCCTAATTCCGTCTTGATTTTGAGATTGCTGACCCGACGACATTCTTGCCAAAAGGACTGAGCCATTGCACTCATTTGCGCAGAGTCATAGGAAATGGGTGGGGTGGGGTCTATTCCCAGTAAATGCGCTGCTTCTAGAATTAAGGTACTGGGTTCTGAAGGCAGATCATCGGCAACGTTGTAAATGGAGCTGGGATGAGGCTGTTGCATCGATTGCCAGAGGGTTTGGACAATGTCGTCAACATGAATGCGGCTGAAGACATGACCCGGTTTGAGAATATTCTGGGCAGTGCCAGCCCGCAAGCGCTCAAAAATACTGCGACCTGGCCCATAAATGCCAGGTAAGCGGAAAATATGGGTGGGTAAAGCCGATCGCAAAAACAGATTTTCGGCTTGGACTCGATGGTGCGATCGCACCACCTGGGTTCGTAGGGGACTGGTTTCATCTACCCATGCCCCTTGAGTATCACCATAGACTCCTGTAGTGGATAGATAGCCAAACCATTGCAAGGGCAATGTCTCTAAAGTTGGTAACAAATCTTGAAGCACCGGATCTGCCCCTTGAGCATTGGGCGGGATGGTACTGAGGATATGGGTAACCCCTGCATAGGCATCTGCTGGCGGTAAGATGGACGTCTGCGGGTCATGGGCAAAAACAAAAGTAGGCACTTTCAGCCCAAGGATCGGTTCTCCCTGACGATTGGTAATGTGAACGGGAATATTTTTGTCGATCAAATGCTGGGCCAAACGTTGCCCCGTATAACCACAGCCTAAAATTAACAGTTTCATGAAAATCGTGATGCCCTTTAAACTTAAATACAACTCAATACAACGATCTGCCTCTGCAGTTGTATCAGAAAAGTTGGATCAGGAATAAAGCCTAATCCCTCAA
The DNA here is from genome assembly GCA_012034865.1 of Acaryochloris sp. CRU_2_0. Classification (GTDB taxonomy): domain Bacteria; phylum Cyanobacteriota; class Cyanobacteriia; order Thermosynechococcales; family Thermosynechococcaceae; genus Acaryochloris. The sequence continues at coordinate 18,823 of JAAUOM010000043.1, forward strand.
ATCTATGGTCTTCAGACCCTCTTTCTGGATGAAGAATCATGACTAGAAACTTTAATTCATCGCCAAATCATCCTTACAATCTATAGATTGTTTTGTATTTATATAGAAAATTGGGCAAACTATAAAGTAGGATTTCAACTTGAACTTGCATAAAAGATGACTGCAACGATGACTATTGGTGAAATTGTTGAACAGGCGCTCAAAAACGGCTATCTTACCCCAACGATGGAAGCTGAGGTAGGTCGCATCTGCGATAATGCCTCGGAGCTAGCTGTTGAAGAATATCAATCCCTCGATCGATTGATGGGTGCCTTGCTGACGGGTCAAGTGGTTGCAGTCCCCCGCAAACAGTTTATTAATGTGATGGAAGAACTGGTTCTCACCGAAGCCATTACCCGGGTTTCCAAGATTGAGGCAACCAGCAATCACACCTTGGACTTGGGTGATATTGCCGCCTATGCCCTTAATCGTCTACCACCGCTGTATGCCACCACAGAAGAAGGTGCTGATTACCAACGTCAGCGAGCCAGACAAGAACTGCTGAACCTGATTATTCAACAGGTGGAAACTGCAATTGCTCGTAACTTGGATCAGCCGGATTTCTATCCAGAGCGCCATGCTTTAGCCTCGGACGCTCAGAAAGATGTCCTTGGTCAAGTCAGTTCTCTGCTGCAAGCCTATGCCCCTGATTATGAGCAGCCCCTCAAAAACTAAATAAAAGCTTTTTTTCAGGTATATACAGCCTGACACTGCTACGCTAAAACTCTAGAATTAACCCATCATTTTGAGAATTAGCTTGACGATAGCAGTTGTGAGATTGCTTTGCCCATGAATACCGACGCAGGCACACCCCTTTGGATTTACGACACGACCCTGCGTGATGGTGCCCAACGCGAGGGCATTTCTTTGTCCGTTGAAGACAAGTTAACCATTGCCCACCAACTCGATAAACTAGGCATTCCCTTCATTGAAGGCGGCTGGCCAGGGGCTAACCCCAAAGATGAGCAATTTTTCCAGACGTTACAGGCATTACCCCTGCAACAAGCTGAAATTGTCGCCTTTTGTTCAACCCGTCGCCCTGGAATCAAGGCTGAGGAGGATGCAAGTCTCAAACCAATTGTGGCGGCTGGAACGCAGTGGGTGACCATTTTTGGAAAATCTTGGGATTTTCACGTTATCGCTGGCCTCAAGACCACCCTGACAGAGAATTTAGCCATGATTGCTGACTCTGTGGGTTATCTACAGCAACAAAATCGGCGGATTATTTATGATGCCGAGCATTGGTTTGATGGCTATAAACAGAATCCTGACTATGCGTTAGAGACGATTACAGCCGCCATCACAGCCGGAGCTGAGTGGATTGTCCTATGTGACACGAATGGTGGCACGTTGCCCCATGAAATTGCCACAAGTGTGCAAGCAGTGCGCTCAGCCCTTGCCAATCTCACCCTAGACCAGCCGATGAGGATAGGGATTCACACCCACAATGATGCAGGAACAGCCGTTGCTAATGCCTTGGTAGCGGTTCAGGCAGGGGCGCAGATGGTCCAGGGAACGATCAATGGCTATGGGGAACGCTGTGGAAATGCCAATCTTTGTACCTTAATCCCGAATCTGCAATTGAAGCTAGGGTATCGCTGTGTTGCCCCTGAGCAACTGACGGAATTGACCCCCAGTAGTCGCCTCATTAGCGAACTGGTGAATTTAGCCCCCGATGATCATGCCCCCTTTGTCGGGTTGTCTGCATTTGCCCATAAGGGTGGGATTCATGTCAGTGCGGTGCAGCGGGATCCCCAAACCTATGAGCATGTTAAACCCCATATCGTCGGCAATCGCAGACGGATTGTCATTTCTGAGCAGTCGGGGCTGAGTAATGTGCTAGAGAAAGCCAGTCATTGTGGCATTACCCTTGATAAGCAAGACCCTGTGAGTCAGCAAATTTTAGAGCGGCTCAAACAACTGGAGCATGAAGGCTACCAGTTTGAAGCAGCGGCAGCCAGTTTTGAGTTGCTGGTTCGACAAGCCCTCAATCAACGTCCTAGTTTATTTGAGTTACATGGCTTTGATGTCCATTCCTACTGCGGTGCTTTGACCGCTCGTCAGGAAAGTGGCTTTAGCAGTACAGCTTTAGCAACAGTGAAAGTGGTGGTTGGTTTTCAGGAAATTCTAACGGCGGCGGAGGGGAATGGACCCGTTTCGGCTCTGGATGCAGCCCTACGCAAGGCGTTGGCAGATGGGTATCCTGCGATCGCAAACTTTCAGCTCACCGATTACAAAGTCCGCATTCTTGATGGCAAGCGGGGCACCTCTGCCAAAACGCGGGTGCTGGTGGAATCCACCGATGGCCAAAACCGTTGGACAACTGTAGGTGTGTCCACCAATATTATTGGTGCTTCCTATCAAGCCGTTGCCGAAGGCATTGAGTATGGGTTACTCCGCCCTTGTTTTCAGAATTCTGATGCCTGTCCGAGCAATATCAGAGCTATTTTAAACCTGAGTTCGGGCTAGACAGAAACCTCAATCTCAACCCAGCATAATTTTATAGATGGGTCATGTTTTCAATGAACTTCCCTGCTAGTCGTCGTTGACATCGGTGTAATTTCAGTCCCTCGCCAGTATGAATTAATATGAATCGACCAATAGCAAAGCAATGAAGTTCAGAGCCAGTTAGCCGATACAAACAGAAAATAGTGTAATTCGTCAATATCAAGAAATAGAGTTAGGTTGTCTACCTTACTTATCTTCTGCAAGTGGTACTCATCCCTTTAAATACTTTAAATCCTTTTCTAGAAAGAGTTTAAGGCGTTCAACCGTGCTTCGACTTTAAGCCAGACTTGCTAATTAAAAAAACAGGGTATAAATTTTAATTCAATAATTGGGATTAAAATTTACGAACAAATTAAAAGCATGGATAAGTCAGTATTTTCAACGGATTTTCCTGGTAGGCTCTGGGAAATATCTATTGATGGCAGACAAAACTGGGCATTTATTCCCTCACCATTACCAGAGGATTGGACGGTTCCTTACGAAACATGGGAACTGCTAGCGCAAGCACGCGAAGAATTGGCACGACTTGATGGTATTGGTCGTAATATGCCAAACTACAACTTGCTGCTACGTCCGTTACAACGCCGCGAAGCCTTGCGATCTTCCAGCCTAGAAGGTACTTACGCAACACCAGAGCAGCTTTTGTTGTTTGAAATTGATCCTAGAGAACCAAAATCAGCTAGTGATCCAGTAAGCGCTTGGCAAGAGGTCTGGAACTACAACAGAGCGCTAGAGTTAGGTCTACAAATGCTTACGGAGAGACCAATTTCTCTAAACTTAATCCGGGCAATGCATCAGGAACTCTTAGCAGGGGTAAGAGGATCTCAGAGAGACCCAGGTAACTTCCGACGTTCTCAAGTTCACATTGGCTCCGATAGACGGTTTATTCCCCCGCCTCCTAATGAAGTCATGCCTTGTTTAGATAGTTTTGAAAAATCCATTCATAAAGAGAAAAAAATTGATCCACTAATTTTCTGCTTTATGGCTCATTACCAGTTTGAAACAATTCACCCATTTCTTGATGGGAATGGTCGAGTAGGTAGATTACTCTTATCGCTAATGATCTATGATCAACGTAAACTCAAGAAGCCTTGGCTGTATTTAAGTGCCTTCTTTGATAAGTATAAAGATGAATATATTAACCTCTTATTTCAAGTCAGTTCACAAGGGAACTGGCAAGATTGGATCAAATTTTGTTTACGTGGAACTATTGAACAGTCAAAAGATTCCATTAGACGCTTTGACGAGCTTTTAGCACTTCATACTCAGTACATGGAACTACTAGATCAATCTGGAGGTAATATTCGTTTTAATCGACTTATCGAACACCTTTTTGAATCCCCAGCCATCACAATACCTCAATTGGCAACAATGTGTAACATATCTTACCCGACTGCCCGTACTGATATAGAACGCCTTGTCCGCTTAAGAATTCTTATGGAGTCAAACATAGTAGAGCGTCCAAGAATTTATTTTGCACCACACATCGTAGATATTGCTTTTGATGATTAGTTTAGGATAAGGAATCAATTTCTATATACCTAACTAGCCCTTGCACAGGACAGTCAACTCACACTGGTGCTGAGTTATATTTTACTTTCCGCTTGTGAAGCGCCAGCCGATAAAGAGAGACACAAGATCCCCAAGAAGACTAATCCTAGCAAGGAAAAGGGCGAAAACTTCGATCTCACCCCAGAATAATTTATAAATGGGTCATGTCTTGAATGAGCGCCTGTAGTCGCTCCTGCTCAAATAAGATGAATCCAGGCATAAATTGCTGGCGTTGAGTAATAGCAAGACCTTCTTGAGCTTTGGCCTGGGCAGATGCTGTGTCTCCCTCAGCAAGAAATATGGCAGCTTCTGCTCTTAGAAGCGACAAAGGTTCAATCAGAACTTTCTCTTGAATCTGATCCAGCCATTGGCGTGCCACATCAGGTTGATGACGAATATGAGCCTCAAAGTAAGCACCCTCTAGCAGGAGAGAACCCCGAAAAAGTTCAGGATAGTAGGCATTGATTTTCAGAGCTTGATCAAGATAGTCACCCGCCTGTTGAATTTCTCCTTGATCTAAGGTCAAGCAATAAGCAATCAAAAGACCAGCAACATGCTCCATTGAGTTTTCAGGAAGCGCTAATAGCTGATTTTTGATGTCTGGATCTATATCTCGTGGGCGAATGCCTTTGTGCAGATTGGCGTTGAATCGATAGAGTGCTAGAAATCTTTGACCTGCTAGATTCTTTTGCACCAAGTCGAGCATTCTCCGACCATCGGTAGACAGGTATCCTATCTTGATGGGGATGGTGTTGAAAACAGCCGTATGTAAACTGAGAGAAGAGATAAAGGTAAACCACCAAACAATAGGGTTGTTGCTGATTAATGCTGGCGAAAGCAGTGGGATAGCACCTACACAAAACAATAAGAAAGAAGCGGTAGGACCACCCATAATCATGATAAAGAGTTGTCTGTCTAAGCGATGTAGAGATTTAGGAATAGTCTGGACAAACCCTCCTGCCAGTTGCCGTTGACATCGGCGTAATTTCAGTCCCTGATCTGTACGAATTAATATGAATCGACCAATAGCGAAACGATGTATTTCAGAGCCAGTAGCCCATGCAAATAGGAAATGGCCGAGTTCATGAACGAATACTGAGAGATAGGTATAGATATAAAAAATTCCCAAAGGAACTAATAGTAGCAAGGGCTTTGAGGGGCCTGATGATGGCCAAGGTGGAAGAAATAGAAACCACCCCCCCATGATGACGAGAAGCGGCAGGAGAGAAATTAAGGTGTCTACCCACATTTTCTGTCCTGGAGGAGTGTCACGGGTAGACTCTTTCCCTGGTCGGGTGGACCCTTTCCCTGGTTGAGATGAGATATGTTTTTGTTGGGTGACATGGCGTAAACCTAAACCTGTAATCAAGCCATAGATGAGTCCGCATGTAAGACCACCCACTAGAGCGGATATACCGTAGGTTGATTTCAACCATTGATGACTGGCAACCCCTAGAACAACTCCTAGAAATCCTCCTGCAACGAGAGCAATGAATCCTATCACAATCCAACTCCATGCAGGTTTAAACCTCCGTCGAAGGATGAGCCATTGACTGAGGCTGAGGAGCAGTGGGTAAATGCCAAAAATCAGCAAGGGCTTTGACGATCCCAGTTTTGGCGCGAGTAAGACAAAAAGTGGCAAAGATAAAAAAGTTGCTAAGATGCTGTGCCGAACCCACTGCCACTGGATAAGGAACTTCTGGCGAAGAACTAGCCATTGGGGTAGCCCAACCCAGAAACCCAAAAATATAAAAGCAGCGCCAATATACCTGGCATAATTTTGAGTTGATTGTAAATCAGCGAGAATTATAGGTATTCCCACACCGATTCCATATGCTAGACCATTGCATAGGATCCATTGCATCCAGAACTTGCGATCCATGCTGAATGTTGATTGCATAAGAGTATGAGGGACGAAGCGATTTTGAATATTTTGGCAGGATTATGTCCTATAAGGCAGAAAGAGTGATGTAGGAGGCTTAATATGAACTATAAGCTTCCTTACCTTGCCCTATACCTTATAATTCCCAAATATCATTCTGGATTGAGCCTCATGAGAAAAATATGCTTGAGTGCATGAAACTCAGTGGCAAATGGCAGCAGCCCTGGTTCCCTGAAACTGTGATAGGGCAAAGAGCCCCTGCCTGCTCTAAGGATTGGCTCTAGTTGAGATCCGGGAAGAGCTATTGTGCTTTGGGGATTCTGAACAACAAACTGGGTGTTTGGGTAGCTGCTAGCTTACCGACCACTTCTGCTGAAGTTAGGGAAAAGGTGTATTCCTGGGGAAAGTGCCAATCTTTGTAGATTCTGGGTTCTTTTGTAGGTAAATTGGTGTTTTGTGGTCGATTTTGGCTAGAGACCAGACTTTCACAATAGTTGAAGACAACGGTATAGGGGGTACGGTGCCGTCTCGGCTGAGATTGGGAAGAGTAGATAAACTCAGATCATCTAAAGGATTATTGCTGAGCCGTTGGGCTGAAGGCACTTCTGGGGTATTGGCCGATGAACGGATTCCCCCCCAAACCAGGACAATAAAGCTGCGCAATTTCTTTGTCTTAGAGATACCAGAGACTTGCAAGCCGTGATTCCCCAGTTTGGTTATGTGCAACGTGTAGGGTCCAAGGGAAGGGATTTGCGACAATTGAGTGAGGAACTGCCCATGGTCTTGATAGTACTGACCACTGGCATAGGCGATAAGAACCAGGTTCTCCAGCGCTTTGCCCTCTTCAGGAGTGGCAGGTTTGAGGGAGAGCGTTGCAGAGTTTGATGCTGGCAGTTCGGAAGTCGGAATGGTGGATGCAGGGAGCGCAGGGGTAGACCGTTCCTCAGAAGGGCGCAAGGGAATCAACCAAAACACAGCCAATCCACAGAAGACGATGAGGGCAAAACCAGAACCTAGCAGAATTTTTGGACGGGTTCGAGGTGGCTGAGGGGAGGATTGTTGTTGCAGAGGGGGTGGATTGTTTAGATCTGCGATCGCAGCCGCCACGTTTCTATACCGCTGACTGATGGCGGGGGCAATCATTTTGTTGAGCACCCATGCTAAAGAAGGTGCGATCGGCTGGTCGCAAAGCCTTTGCCAAATCCACATCCCATCTCCATCCATGAGATCAAAGGGCGATAGCCCCGTGAGCAAATGGATACAGGTCACCCCTAATCCGTAGATGTCGCTAGCAAATTGGGCTTTGCCTCTAGCCTGTTCTGGGGCAATATATTCTGCACTGCCAATGCTGGTTCCGGTTTTAGCCAAGGCTGTACCTGTGTGGTATTTGGCTGCACCAAAGTCCACAAGCACCAGTTTTTGATCTGTTTTTCTGCGAATGATATTGGCAGGTTTGATGTCTCGGTGGACAACCTGATGGTCATGGATGAAGCTGAGCAGGGGCAGCATATCTGCCAATACTTCCTGAACTTGGTCTGGGCTGAATCTTTCAGCTTCGGCCAGCTCTTGAGCCAAGGTCTGGCCTTCAATATAGTCCTGGACGAGAAAGAGAGCGTTGTCCTGCTCTTGGAAAGCCAATAATTGAGGGATTTGCGGGTGATGCCCTAGCGTTTGCAAACGCTGGGCTTCTTGATGGAATAGATTGACGATTTTTTGGGGATCGGAGAACTGAGCAGGCCATAATTGTTTGATCACACAGGCAGGGTGATTAGCTTGACCTTCATCAACGGCCAAAAATGTGCGACCAAACCCACCTTGACCGATGAGTCGTAAGGGACGGTAGCGATCGCACACCCGCAAGGAGGCTTGGCATTGCTCACACACCTGAACTCCCTCAGGATTGATGTGATTACAAGTTGGATTCAGACAAGAGGCCATCAAAAGCAGACCGTTGAAACAATAGCAAACGGAGACATGGTTTAAGAATGGACACAGAGGGTCAAAAACTTGCAGTTGCTGTAGAAGTCAATTACAGGCAATGGAAAACACCCAATGCTGATAATGCGGATCTCGATTTTCCGTAATCGCCGTCAGCTTGTCTCGCAGCGCTTCAGTAATGGGTCGCTTGGTTGGCATCGTGTAGTTTTCAATGCGTTTGATGGGCGTAATTTTGGCAGCAGTGCCACTGAGGAAGACCTCATCGGCAATTAATAGCTCCGATTTATCGACGGGACGCTCAAGCACAGAGATGCCCATATCTTTGGCAATTTGCAAAATGCTATCGCGGGTAATCCCTTCCAAAATATCTTGCTCAAAGCCAGGGGTAACAATTTGGCCGTGGCGGACAATAAAAATATTCATGCCAGAGGCTTCACTGACTTTACCCTGGGCATTCATCAAAATGGCTTCATCAAATCCCGATTCTACGGCCTCTGTTTTAGCCAGGGAAGACGTAATGTAAGCGCCGCTGACTTTGCCGCGCAAGGGCAAACTCCGATCTTCTTGCCGACACCAAGAACTCAGACGACAGCTCACCCCCTCTGGTGAAAGATAATCCCCTAATTCGATGCCATAGATAAAAAAGTTCTTCTCGATATTGTGCAATCGCGGCGCAATCCCCAAATCCGACGTATAGACAAAGGGCCGCAGATAAAAAGAGGTTTGCGGTCGATTCTGACGAACCAGTTCTATGATCGTGTGCTCAATTTTGTCAGCAGGAAGATCAAAATGGAGAAACCGCGCACTCTGACTCAGGCGCTGGCAATGGCGATCCAAACGAAAGAGCAACATCTGGGCTGGATTTTGCGGATCAGGAATCCCGCGCAAACCGCCAAAAGCCCCCGTGCCGTAGTGGAGGGCATGGGTAGCGATGGAGATATTCGCATCCTGAAACGGGACAAACTGATTTTCAAAATACGCGATCGGCAGAAACTTATGCATAACCCAGAATCAATCTTGGAATAGTCGGTTGCGGCACGCTGTCATCTGCTTGACAAGGCAACACTCTCAATCAAGGCAAAGACAGACCCCATTCTATTGAGCCTAGCATTATTGAACCGCTAAGTTATTTGTAGAGACGCAATAGGGACACCAGGGTTTGGCCAATGCCTGCGATCGCCGCAATCAATCGTAGGGTTAAAGCATAGTAAATCGGTGGATCAATCAACAAACAAATAGTTTAAGCCTGTTGATTAATTTGCTCTTCGAGGGTGGCTAATTCTGCCAGAATCTCTTGAAAATCAGGCACTGTTCCCAACATCATGCCTTGCATTGCTTGATAATCTTGCTGGAGAGCTTTTAGTAAACCATCCCCTGGAAACAACCTTATTGAACCTGGGATAGCATCTTCCAACTTCATCCAGGCTCTATTAAAAAAGCTAATCGTGTGCTGCCTGACATCCTCCCTTAAATTGGCATATTGTATGGCAGCTTTGCCAATCTCAGTTTTGTAAATCATTGCTACATCATAGTAATGCCGCGAAAGCCTTTGGCGATCGCTAGGTAGCCGATCTTCATCTCGATGTCCACAATGCCAGCCGTGTAAGATCATCACCTTATCCCAAAAGGTTCTTTCAGGACGTATTGTGACAACATTAGGTACTGCAAAATCCCAACCATCCAGCACGCTAGCAATCAAGGGTTTGATGATATGAGGTTCGTGAGGATCGAGCGCAGAGCGTCCACCACCTTCAAGTTTTACACGAGGCTGAACGTAAGCCTCACTGTCTTTCCCAAATAGGGTTGGATAATGAAAAAGCAATGTGGATTGATCTGAATCCTCCGAATCCAGTAAGACACCACAGTCTGATGAGAGAGTTGCGGCTACTGCCTCTAAATCATTCTTGAGCTGGTTGCAAATATAATTGCATGTAGCCTGTTGCAAGTCTTTAACCAATTTTTTCCGCTTTTTACCCGATAATTCTGATGATGCAAGATCTCTGTCACCCTGAAATTCAGGATCCTCACGAAAAACAGTAAAGTCAACATCTTCAGAGAATCGCTGAATCAACCCGTAAGCTTTTGAGAGAGATGTACCTCCCTTAAATAGAAGCCGAGGGTGATTACTGGGTAAACCATTGTAGAGAACATCTAGGGCTAAACAAACCCAAAAGTCCTTTTCTACATAGCTTGGAAGCGTATCAAGCCCCTCGGCTGCGGCTGCAAAAATGTCTTGACGATCTTGCTCAGGCAAAGCAAGGAATTCCTTGAATGCCTGATTCATGCAGCAACACTCAGATCTAAATTGAGGCTATGGACAATGGATGCCATCCAGGCAGAAGGTAACAGGTTAATGCCCTTCATCAGATCTTGCTTCATCGCATCAGAGAGCTTCATCCTCAAAGTATCAATCATGCCTGGAGCCGAAGCCACATGTTTGCCCATCCAATCCATTGCTTGCACAATAGGTGCGCTGGGACGATTCGCCCAATCAATCAACCGCTGGCTTGCATGTCGAAACTGGACGGTGCGATCTCCAACTTTCAAAATTCGACTTGATCCATTGGTCATATAAGACGTCTTGGCAGGAACAGCGTTTGTCAGCCCAAGCTGATTTGCTACAACAATGCCATCCGGCATGATTTGGATCTTGTCTCGTCTTACGATTGCATTAACGGCTGCATCTACGTTGGGAGGTGCAGGCCGATTGAGGACGCGACTGTTCCGTGGAAAGTCATATAAACCCCGCCCTATCCGTCGTAGTATGCCACTTTTAGCTAGACGAGATAGCGCTTGATCTACCGCAGAACGATTACCCAGATCGAGGAAGTCTTTGGGTGTACAAACCCATTTGCCACGACCATGGGCACGGATACGTCTTTTAATTTTGTCCATCAAGCTAATCATGGCTAGGGAACCCTTTAATTACCCTTATGTCAAAAATTCTAGTATATTTTTCTGACATTGACTATCCCTATTATACCCAGCTATAGAGGGTTAAGGGTCAATCCTGCTATTTAGCCTTTATCAATTCCTGGGGATGCAGGAGGGGGTATACAACTAGACCTACAATGGCTGCGATCGCAACAATTAGCGGTTCCGGCTTTTACCCAATTTCCAGAAGGCGACCAAAGTGATGCGGTTAGAGCGCGGGGTTTCCCGCGAATGCCGCTAAGGATACAGTAGACTTCTTGCATGAATACCTTTTTGAGAATTAGAACTATATTGAATCCGTTGAATACCTCGATTCATGCAAGAGGTCTAGTATTTGCTGACGTTTGATCTTGACAATCGCCATCGAAATTCACGATACTGAGTGTTTGGCATATTTCTGTTCAGCTCGGATCAGGTTCATGCCCTAAACTTCGATTTTATTGGCTTGCATCAATGTAAATCGGGTACCTGTACGGCTCATTGAGGCTTAAATTGAATGACTTTTGCAATCGTAGAAACGGGTGGCAAACAACTTAAGGTTGAACCCGGTCGGTTTTATGATATCGACCGCCTTCCCCAAGAAGCAGAGACAAAATTATCCTTGGATCAAGTGTTGCTCTTGCATGACGGGGAAGATTTAAGGATTGGGCAGCCCTTAGTTAAGGGGGCAACCATTGAAGTAACGATCCTGCAACATTTGCGCGATCGCAAAATCGTAGTCTACAAAATGCAACCCAAGAAAAAAACGCGCAAAAAACGCGGTCATCGCCAAGAATTAACGCGAGTAATGGTCAATGAAATTCATCTAGATGGCAAAGCTATTGGGGCAACGACAACCATAACAAAAGTCCAGGAAAAAACTTCCCCTCCCCCAGCAAAACCTCATGTTGAAGAAGAGGTCGTAGCTGTAGAAGCCGAAGTAATGGATGCAAATTCTTAACCCTCACTTCAGCCTCCTATAGCCTTAAATAACCCCTAGAAAAAACGCTGCAAGATTCCAGAAGAGGAAAAAATGGCTCACAAGAAAGGAACCGGAAGTACCCGTAATGGCCGCGACTCCAATGCCCAGCGCTTAGGTGTCAAGCGCTATGGGGGTGAAGTCGTCAGAGCAGGCAACATTCTTGTTCGTCAGCGAGGCACAAAATTCCATCCCGGCAACAACGTCGGTCGGGGTAGCGATGATACCCTGTTTGCCACCGTTGATGGCATTGTCACCTTTGAGCGCAAAGGCAAATCACGCCAGAAGGTAAGCGTCTATCCCGCTTAATGCTGAGCATCCCAGGTATCTGAGTTCTGGTTGCTAAGGCGATTTCCAGGTTAGAAATGTCCCGATCAATTGTTAATTTTTCTTAGGGGCGAAGGGTCGTTCGCCCCTAGAGAGGCAAAATTCTTCGAGGAAATTACGTAAACTAGCTGTTGTGAACTAATCTCAATAGCTGGTTTCTGCTGTTGAGCCTACAACCATAATGGTCTATTCCAGCGCTTTTCCGAGAAAAGCCCATTATCCCCCACGACTTCAGGGGGGTAAACCACCCGTCATTACTTTGCTCACAGATTTCGGGTTAGAAGATGTTTATGTGGGGGTGATGAAAGGGATAATTGCCCAAATTATCCCCCAAGCCCAGGTCATTGACCTAAGCCATGAAATTCCACCCCAAAATATTGCTCTGGGCAGCTTTCAGCTTGGTACTGCCTATCCCCATTTCCCACCTGGTACGATCCATGTCGCCGTGGTTGATCCAGGAGTAGGGGGCACCCGACGAGCCATCGCGGTGCAAACCCGTTCTAGTCTACTTGTAGGTCCAGATAACGGTTTGTTTAGCCATGTGCTGATGCAAGATCCTGCGATCGCAGCCGTTGAATTAACCCACTCTCACTATTGGTATACAGTCTCACCTAGCTCCACATTTCATGGCCGCGATATTTTTGCCCCCGTTGCCGCCCACTTAGCAACAGGCTGTCCTCTCCAGAATCTAGGCTTAGGAGTGGATCTCTCCTCCCTCAACCTCTGCTCCGCCATTCCTCCTTGGCAGCCAACTAGCACTGGCGGCATAGGGGTAATCCAAACCATTGATCATTTTGGTAACCTCATTACCAACATTCCAGCGGAGTCGGTTAAAAATCATGCCTGGTCTGTGCAAATTGGCCCATGCCAGATCCCAAGTGCCCCATCGTATTGCTCATTGGAGAACCATCCCACCTGGATTGCCCTCATTGGCAGTCATGGTTGGCTAGAAATCGCCCTCCCCAATGGTAATGCTCAGCAATCCTTGCAAACCCATTTGGGTACTTCCGTACACCTGATGCTTCATCCTTCCCCGCCTACTCTTTGATCCCCACCGTTAGCACCACCAATCCTCGCTAGAATAATGAAACAAATCACTACAACAACACTGATGGACTTTCCCTCTATCATCCAATCAGTCAGGAGTTGAGCATGTTTACATTCCTAGAAGCAACATCAGACATCTATCAAGGTCACTTTGGTGAATTTACTATTAGCAAGCGTGATCGCATTGAAGTCACCATTTATCGAGGCGCTCTGCTCATCGCAGCATTAACCTTTGGACTAGGGGTAATACTCATTGTCTCTGTAGAATCCCCATCTTCTATCTTGCCATTCCTCACAGGGCTGTTCCTTAGCTTTGCTTTAGCCCTTGGGGTTAGCCTTGCCACTATTCACATTTACATGAGAGCACTACATCGTACTCTGCAAATCTGCTGGATCCTGGGCACACTGGCGGCTGTCTATTTGATCCTCACCCAACCAGAACCCTTAGCCCTAGCAATCTACGAGCATTCCCTCAATCTGTTTGGTGTAGGTTGGCTGTTCGTGGCCTTAACAGGAATCTTCTTCAAAGAAGCCTTCTGTTTTAACCACTGGGAAACCAAAATCCTCACGGGCATTGTCCCCCTATTGCTGTTGGGACATTGGTTCAATGGTTTGCCCCCAGCAGCCGAAAGAATGTTATTAATCACTTGGGCTGGCTTCTTTCTCCTTTTTGCCTTCAGGAAAATCTTGCAGCCTATCCCTCCTGACATCGGCGACAAAAGTGTGTTTGCCTATCTGCATCAAAATCATCAGCCATCGGAGACATACGCAGTCAAGACTGACTAAACCTGCCACCATAGGACTTCAAGACTTCTACCACTATCTGTTTCCTAAGTCAAAACTATGGTAGTCCTAGCCCTGTAAGGATTCATTATAGTGGTGGATAAACATCCAGATGGCCCCAATATGATTATCGAGCTTCTTTGAAAACGACAGAGTCTTGCGCACTAGACGGGAGACTCTCTGGCGCAT
>JAAUOM010000164.1 GCA_012034865.1 Acaryochloris sp. CRU_2_0
CAGTTGGCGGTGACACAGCGGTTCAAAAACCTTGCAGAAATCATCCACAGAGCAAAAGAGTTCTTCTAGACTGAGCATAGGACTGACCTGTTGCGTTGGGTTTAGCTGACTTTCAGCCTACAGGTTGATCCTTTCCTTATCCAGAACTCACGTTTACTTAATAAATGCAGAAATCAAGCGGGGGCTGGATTGAACAGAGGTAATTTCCCAAATAGTCCGAAGAATAGTTGATTCTCGGTCGGAAATTGCCCAGTCAACTTTATACAGTTGACCAAACTCAGTACTGTTTTGTTGAATTACCTCCCCTTCAATCGCTGCTTTGGCAATCAATTCTCGCAAATCATCCGCATTCTCAACTGTAATTCCTAGCACTGAAGCAAAGATCCTAACTTTATGCTTGCCTGACGAATAATTTGGATCTAGACATTAACCCGTTAGCTTTTCCATAGGAATGATGGCAAATTCTCCATTAGGTAGCTTCATAAAGTTGCCACACTCATCGAAAAATCTGCGCCCACATCAAAGGTTGGATCAATATAAATCAAAGCCACCTTGCCCTTCCACACGAACGACCTCCACATCTGCGACAACGGATGAGGATTGTACAGTCCATAGAGCGGTAGCTGAGTCATAGAGCAAAGGAGTGCGAAAAACTGCACCTCATTATAGCGATGCTCGAAGAATTCGATTCAAGTTGCGGGGGTTCAGACAGGGCGATCGGATGCTGTGGGAAAGGCAATCTTTTGCCTCTCAAATACTGCCCTCAGCACGGGATAAAGCGTGATAACTTGTCTTCAGTATGCCCTAGCCACAGATCAATTCACCTAGATGTTGGGTAATTAGCTCGTGAACACCAGTTTAATTGCCGCCTTGCTTCGATTGCCACCAGGCTTTGTAGGGGCTACGACCAGTGAAGGCTAATCCTCTTGCTACAAGCATTGCAATCGAAGCAAGTGGATACAGTGGGGCCTGCTTACCTACAAGACCGAGGAGTCCAATCGCAATGGAGCCAATGCCGTTTCCCAGAGTATCTCGAAAGCTGCCTCGATTACTCTGAACCCCTACCCAAATCAACACAATAGCCCAAAAAAGACTGCCAAAGGCTGCACCTTGTACATAGGCACCATCCGTTGACCGTGATGCCAGGAACCATAAATTGATTGTCCACCATAGATAGTCGTCCCTGAAAAACCCCTCTCTTTATGCATTCGTGACAAGTTAAGCAATTCCCCAAAAAGTCAAACGCTATATATCTAGTCTTGAATAGGCAGGTAACACTAAATATGGATTAACCCCGAAACATCTTAAAAACAAGTATTTTTGCTCATGGAGTCTACATCACCACCTTAGTAACAAATCTGGTGTTCCTAAAAAGTCCCTGACAAAAAGGGGTTGACCTTAATCAGAAAAACCATGGAGGCGAGAGATTCCTACTGAAGAAAGTCTGATCTCTAAATATGCACCGCTCGTTTTGCTAAGCCCTCTTGCCGCCTAGCCAGCGTATCTGGCGTCCATTCTTCCGCCAAAACTTCTTTTGTCAGCATGTACACACTCTTTTGATAAGCTTCTTGCTTGGTTGAATAAGGCTCATTGCCTACTTGACGATTAAGCCCAGGCTTCAAAGGGGTTAAGTTACCAATCCGATAGGCCATTTCTTCTGCTTCAAGATCAGTAAAATTTTGCCGCCATTCATCCGTAGGTGATTCAGGCAAGACATGTTCAATTGAAAAACCATCTTCACTAAGATCTGGTCTTTGTGAGGCATCCATTTCAAGTTTCCAAAGGATATATCAAGCTAGTTTTTTCTTTTGGCCTTTTGTAGAAATTGAGAGCAAGGAAAAATCTTGAGAAAACTTTTGGTCTAAAACATAAACTAAGCGAAGGTGATCGAATACTTGTTTGGGGTTAGTTATTTCACTATTTGTAATGGCAATGGCCACTTTATTGTAACGTATTTCTAGCTCATTAGGATTAAGACTGCTAACAACAGTATGGCGAAAAGCCAGCACACAGATAAGCTTTAATAGGCGGGTAAAATCTTCTGGAGAAAACTTCTCGTGAGCCGCAAATAAAGTTGGATAAGCTTGCTTGACTCGAAACAATTCAAGTTCGAGAATATAGGGTCTATTGTCTGGAGTATCTCGCCAAAATTCATCATTAGAATTGCTAAGAGCAATAAAAAGACTGCTGTAATTTTCAAGTTGATCGAGTAAGTCAAAGGCTTGTTTACCACTCCTCACGGATTCACGAACATCTTTAAAGAGTCTTCCACGCCTGACTCTGGCTTGCCTAAGACTTAGATAATACCGGAGAAATTCCGGAAATTTCTGTATTTGGACTGTATTGCTGATCTTCCTCCATTGCCTTTGTGCTGCTTGTAAATCGTCTGGCCCTTGAAAAAGAGAAAATAAATAGTTTTTTAGTAAGTCAGTTGAGCTAAGTTCTATGCCTCTAGCATTCAAAGTTTCAAATACCGTATAAGCGTTTAACTCATCTTCAACATTGATTTGAATAAAAAGTAATCTTTGAGCAACAGTATCCGTTAAAAAGCCAGCCAGTTTCTCTCCACTGTCAACAATATCTTGGAGTTGGCCTAAACAATCTAAGAAATACTGAAAAGCTTGCCAGAGTAATTGATCGGATTTTGCAAGCGATCGCACGTTATTGGGTTGCCTAAGATTAATTAAATTGCTCTGGTAAAAATCATTATTGTTTTCATTTAAAAGAAGCTTGCTTGAGTAACGAAGAGAACGTGGATCTCTATCACTTAGATAGGTGCGCTTCAAAATTTCTTGTCGGTCTTGATTTTCTTCTTTTTGTTCTTCTCGATCTACCAATTTTTGAATCTTTTCAATGACAGCAATAGCAATAATACTGAGCGTCGCTAATCGTTGTTGCCCATCAATGATTGTAAACTCTTTGTCTGAAGTGCTAGAGCTTTGCAGAACTAGCGCTCCCATATAGTGGCTCGACTCAGGGTTGTTATAAAGGATCAGGATATCTTGCCATAGATCTTCCCAGTTTTCTTCCTGCCAAGAGTAGTCACGCTGGAAAAGTGGCACGCAATAAATCTTGCCATTACTAATTAAGTCGCCGAAACTAGTCGTGCGCGTATCTAGCAGATTAATCCGAGCCATATATCTAACTCGACCTTACACAGACTTGAAAATCGCCTAAAACCCTGCTTCTATTCAACTCCTTCAATTTTATCTTCGACTTCTTGATAAAGATCTCGGAGCATTTGTAGGTTCTCTTCGCTGGTTTCCCAGTAACCGCGACCGTTCACTTCTAGTAAGGTACTGACCACCTTACGGAAGGAGTGGGGATTGAGATTTTTGAGGCGATCGCGCATCTCCTGATCTTGGATAAACGTGGTATTTACATCTTCATAGACCCAGTTGTCTACCGCCCCAGCGGTCGCTGACCAACCCATGGTGTTGACGAGGCGCTTGGAGAGTTCTCGCACGCCTTCATAGCCATGACTGAGCATCCCCTCATACCACTTGGGATTGAGAAGTTTGGTGCGGGCATCGAGGCGAACAGTTTCTGAGAGCGATCTCACTTGGGCATTGGCCGTCGTCGTATCGGCAATATAGGCACTGGGCTTTTTCTTGTCATCCCGCAGACTAGAGACCACTTTGGTGGGGTCGGCATCAAAGTAATGGCTGACATCCGTGAGACTAATTTCCGAGGAATCCAGGTTCTGGAACGTGGCATCGACCGTCTTCAGGGAAGCTTCCAAAATTTGACGGGATTGGGCCATATCCCCCGGCGAATCGGCGGAGAAGGCAAAGGATTTGCGTTTGAGATACATCTCTTGCAGTTCAGCTTCTTCATCCCAGGTGCTGTTTTCCACAGCCAGGTTGACATTGGCGGCATAGGAGCCGGAGGCATTGGAAAAGATGCGGGTGGCGGCTTGGCGCAGATTAATCCCCATCTCTTCTGCCTGTTTGAGGGCATGTTTGCGCACAAAGTTCATTTCTAAGGGTTCATCGGCTTCGGCGGCCATTTTCACCGCTTGATCCAAGAGAGCCATTTGGTTGATGAACAAATCCCGAAACACGCCGGAGCAGTTGACGACGACATCAATTCGAGGTCGGCCTAGTTCTTCTAGGGAAATCAACTCTAGCTTGTTGACCCGACCTAGGGAATCGGGGAGGGGTTTAACGCCCACAAACCACATCACCTGCGCTAGGGATTCACCGTAGGTTTTGATATTGTCCGTACCCCAGAGGACGAGGGCAATCGATTCCGGCCAGTTGCCTTCATTTTCTAGCTTTTGCCGATCCAAGAGCCGATCCACGACAATTTTGGCGGATTGGACAGCGGCTTCTGTGGGAATCGATTGCGGATCGAGGGCATGGATATTTTTACCTGTGGGCAACACATCCGGGTTGCGGATCGGGTCGCCACCGGGACCGGGGAGCACATACTCCCCTGCCATCGCTTGCAGTAAAGACCCTAATTCGTTATCTGCCACCACCTGATTCAGGCAAAATTCTAGATACTCCACCAAGGGCTTGAGGGCTTCTGGATCGACATTGGCGTAACCCGCTTCTTTCAGGGTTTTCACCCACGGTTCTTCCTGGCGACCAAAGTTAAATAAATTCAAGGGCGAGACCCGTGAGACGCGACCTTCTTCGTCAATTTGGGTGTGGACGATGGCGGCCACGGTGGCTCGCGTCGTTTCATTGATCGAGTTAAGCAGATCGACCTCTTCTAAGAGACCGCGATCGCTATTCTTGAAAATCTCATCCAAATCCCGGCTAATACTATTGGCAATCAGACGCGGCAAACTCAAAATATTGTCTTCGGCTCGATCCAGACTGGCGATATTGACCAGGGTTGCGATCGCTTCTTCCGCTGTCGGCGGTTTGCCAATCACATGCAAGCCGCAGGGCAACAAGCGCGATTCAATCTCCATCAGTTTGATATAGACCTTGCCGACAACGGTGTCGCGCTCGTCTTGGGTCATGTCTTTGGCGTCTTGCTCTGGCAAGTGAATATCTTGATCCAGATTCACCAACCGAGCTTTATCCATAATCGTGTCCACGATGGGAATGCCCCGGCCAGTTTCTTTCAGGGTTTGGTAAGAAGCAATCAATTCACTCAGCTCTTTTAAGCCCTTGTACAACCCCGCATTCTCAGCCGGAGGCGTCAGGTAGCTGATCGTACTGGCATAGCTGCGCCGTTTAGCAATGGTTGCTTCTGAGGGGTTATTGGCAGCGTAGTAATAGAGATTGGGGATACTGCCAATCAGCGTATCGGGATAGCATTCCCCAGACATGCCAATCTGTTTTCCGGGCATGAATTCTAGGGAACCGTGGGTACCAAAGTGAAGCACCGCATCGGCCTGCCAGATCTTCTCCAGATAGGTATAGTAGGCGGCAAAGCCATGATGGGGGCTAGCAGACCGCGAGAACAGCAACCGCATCGGGTCGCCTTCATAACCAAACGTGGGCTGGACGCCAATAAATAAATTGCCGTACTGTTTGCCGAAAATCAGCAGATTCTGGCCATCGCTATTCAGTTGCCCCGGAGGGGATCCCCAAGACTCTTCCAGACGCTTGGAATAGGGCGTCAGGGATTCATACTCTTGTACCGACATCCGGTGGGCAATATTCAATTCTGGGCTGTTGTATTGGGCTTGGGCATCATGGAGAATCTCTAGCATCAAAGCTTCTGGGCTTTCCGGTAACGCCTCAACGGTATAACCATCTTTCTGCATCGATTCCATCACCTTATAGATGGAGCCAAACACATCCAGATAGGCCGCTGTACCGATGTTGCCCTTATCGGGAGGAAAGCTAAACACCGTAATCGCCAGTTTCTTCTCGGCCTTAGGTTTGCGGCGTAGGACTGTCCACTTCATGGCTCGCTGCGCCACCATCTCAATCCGATCTTGGAGGGCGATCGCCCGTCCTGTCACCCCATCCCGACCGGATAAAATAATCGGCTCAATCGCCCCATCCAATTCAGGAATGGCAATCTGCAAGGCCGCTTGAATCGGATGCAAGCCCAAGTCACTTTCTTCCCATTCTTCTGTAGTTTGAAAGACCAAGGGCAAGGCCACCATATAAGGCCGATTCAGTTTCTTGAGGGCATCTATGGCTTTGGGGTGATCCTGACGCGCAGGTCCCCCGACTAGGGCAAACCCCGTTAAAGAGACGACGGCATCCACTAAGGTCGTTTCCCCGCCCGCGGTCGGCGTATAGAAAAATTCCTCGACGGGCTTGGAAAAATCTAAGCCACTGGCAAACACGGGAATCACCCGCGCTCCCAGGGACTCCAACTCCTGAACCATGGCCACATAATGGGCATCATCCCCCGTGACCAGGTGGGTACGCTGCAAAATTAGACCGACCGTGGGAGTCTCTGGCGATCGCAATTCAGTAGGAATATCCCGCCGCGAGTTAAACCAATTCAGATACTCTTTAACATCGGCAAACATTTCCGTCGCCAGAGGATGCCAAATTCCCATATCCAGATAGGTGACGGGGTCTTGGAAGGATACCTTATCCTGGAGTTCGGGCACATATTTGTTAGCCAACATCAACAAGAAATTTTCCAAATTATCCTGGGAGCCGCCTAACCAATACTGAAAGCTGAGCATGAAGTTGCGGGCATCTTGAGCCTTATCCATGGGCAAGTACTTGAGCACCTTGGGTAAAGTCCGCAATAACTTGAGCATGCCATCTTGAAACGAAGCCCCCGACTGCTCCTTGCGCTTACGCATAAACTGGGCGATCGCACTTTGGGACTGACCCAAATTGGCCATGGTAAAACTGCCCATCTTATTGAGGCGCATCACCTGAGGCATGGAGGGGAACACGACGGCCACATCCAAGTGATCCCGATGGGGTTGCACCGCCGCCACCACTTTATCTGCCAAATCTTCAATAAAAATCAACGACCCAATAAAGATATTGGCCTCGGCTACATCCGCTTCAAAGGCGGCGTAGTTCTCTGGCGATCGCAACTCTTCCAGGAGATAGCCGCTCAATTCAACAGCCAAGTCGTTATGACTATTGTTAATGGCATTAGCCGCAGCCGTCAGGGCACTCTGATACTGAGGCTCTAACACGACATAGACCACCTTCATTAAGGAGCGTCCCTTCAGTTCCTGGGGGACAATGTGGCGAATGGTGGACTTGACGTGAGTAAACATGCGATCGCGCTCCTTTTAACGTGAACAAGTCTGTACACGATTGTTAGGTTCTATAAAGATTTGTACCAAAAAAAGCTCCAAAAACAGACAGCCATCAGGAACTGACACAATTTGCAAGGAAATTTACCCTGACTTTCTCCGCATTCCCCGCATTCCCCGCATTGCCCATCGACTAGAAGTCTTGATACCCTCGTTTCCAAGCATAGCTGAAGTCCCTAGAAAATACACAATAATGGGTGTAACGATCCGGGATTTGTTCCCTTCCCCTTCCTATTTATGGTGCTTATTCAAGGCCACCTCAACTGTGATCCCAAGTTTCAGTAGATCGAAAAGATTGAGAATTGTCCCTATAAGAAGGGTAGTGTCAGACTAAAAGCGTTAAATATCAGCCATGACCACTACCCCAACCCCATTATCCACAACACCGGCCCTGATCGACGAAGGTGTTTTAGCTGCAGCAGTTGATTGCCTTGAAACCCATATCTCCATAGATATGCAGGGCGTGTGTAGTCTCCAGACCTTATTCACTGTTCTACTGAGAGCGGCCAGTCGTGC